>PLCH01000572.1:563-12311 GCA_003135585.1 Chitinophagaceae bacterium | reverse complement strand
GTCCGGTGCGCACCATGCCGCGCTGGCTGAACATGACGTTGTAGTTCAGCTCTTGCGACAGGCCTTCCCACAGCTTGACGGCATAGTCGTAGAGGGCGGCACTCTCGTCGAACAGGTAGTTCGAGCGGATGATGGTGGTGTTGCGGGCCGTGTTGCCTCCTGCGAGCCAGCCCTTCTCCAGGACCGCGATGTTGGTCAGGCCATGATTCTTTGCCAGGTAATAGGCGGTTGCAAGTCCATGACCGCCACCGCCCACAATGACCGCATCGTATGCTTTCTTCGGCTTCCCCGACTTCCACAGCTGTGGAGGCTGCTCCGGGAGTGTGGCTGCTCGCCGTCGTCCGATCGTGCCGGGGGACAAGGTATCCTGCGTATTCGTCATGATTTCAATCGTGTCATTTGTGGATCGTACTGCGGATCCGGTCCTACGGTGGCCGGGTAATCGCGGTCGAAATATCGGATAGAGAGGCCTGTACCCTGCATGCTCAATTCTGCGGGCACCCAGGCATAAGCGAGTTGCTTGCCAATGGTATGGCCGAAGTAGGCACTGGTGACATAACCCACCACGTTGCCCTGATGCAGCACGGGCTCCTTGCCCAGAACCACATGCTGAGGGTTCTCGAGCACCAGACATACTAATCGCCTGCTCAGTGCATTTGGATTCACTTCATTGAAAGCCTCAGCGCCTTTATATCCTCCACCCTTGCGTACCGCAAAGGACAGCCCCGCCTCATGGGGGTTGTGCTCACTGTTCATGTCCGTCCCGTAACTGCGATATCCTTTTTCCAGGCGCATGGAGTTGAATGCTCCACGGCCGGCTGCAATGAGTCCGTACTTCTTTCCTGCCTGCCACAGCGTGTCCCAAAGTTTCAGCGCAAGGTCGGCGGTGCTGTAGATTTCATATCCCAGTTCACCAACGTAGGAGAGCCTGCACAGCATCACCGGTACATGGCCGAGATATATGCTCTTTAGCCGGAAGTAGCCGAGTGCCTCGTTGCTCAGGTCATCCCTGGTCAAAGACTGGGCGAGTTCACGCGAGTTAGGTCCGAAGAGCCCCAGCCCAACGGTCCCGGCGGTGATGTCTCGTACATGCACGGTGTCCGGTGCCACCTGCCTCAGGTAATTGATATCGATGTTGCTGTTCACGCCGACGAAAAAGTTCTGCTCGCCACGTCGCATGACAGTGATGTCGCTTAGGATGCCGGCTCTTTCGTTAAGCATCAGGCAATAGGTGATGGAGCCGGGCTTCTTACGCAGGTTACCTGTTGTTAATCGCTCGAGAAACTCCAATGCGCCGTTGCCGGTGACCTCGATGCGTTTCAGAGTTGTGATATCGAACAGGCCGATGCCTTCCCTGACCGCGCAGGCCTCAGCACCGATGATCGGCGACCAGAATTTTGAACTCCACTCATCCCGCGGCGGACTATTGTAGCGGGCGAGCAGGCCGGCGTTGGCTTCGTACCATTGCGGTCGCTCATAGCCGGAAGCTTCGAGGAAGAAACCACCGAGTTCCTGCTGGCGTTGGTAGAAACCAGTTGTGCGGAGGGGACGTGGCGACTCCATAGGCTGCAGCGGGTGCAGTAGGTCGTATACCTCGACGTAGTTCTGCGCACCGCGTTCTTCGATATGCAGTGACCCCAACTGGTGGGTATCAAAGCGGTTGACATCGCATTCATGCACGGCCAGTGCGGGATGGCCATTGACGATCCACTCGGCGATCGCGCGTGCCACACCACATGCATGGGTGATCCATACTGCCTCAGCAACCCAGAAGCCCTTCAACCCCGACCATTCACCCATCAGGGGGAAGTTGTCCACGGTGAAGGAGAACAAACCATTCATCGATTCGACAATCTCGCTGGCCTTCAGTGCGGGAATGACTTCGGTCGCACGCTCCATGGCACCTTCCCACTCCTCGGGAGTGAATGGCATCTGGCTCGGCATTATTTCAGCGAGTTCGCAGGGAAGGATGTCCTCAGCCTTCACAGGAAGTGGCCGGTGTCCATACCAGCCAACCGCGAGACTCTGTCCTCTCTGCCTGAAATAAAGGTCAGAACCCTGATGACGGAGCACGGGCAATTCAGCTTCACCCTTGTAAGAGGCCAGTTCAGGCATAGGCGTCGTGTAGCAAAGCTGGTGCGCCAACGGCTGTATAGCCTTCGACATGCCCACCATCGCTCCAATCTTCGGTCCCCATATTCCAGCGCAGGAAACAACGATATCCGCCGGGAATGATCCCTGTGTCGTTTGAACACCCGTGACGCGACCGTCGCTGTGATCTATGGCAAGGACCTCGCAAGCTGCAATGAATCGCGCACCGCGGCTGATCGACCGCTCACCCATCACTTCGTCAGCCAGTATCGCTCGGGCGATCCCATCATCGGGCACGTATAGTGCACCCAGCAATTTCTCACGAACAACAAGCGGATGCAATTTCACTGCTTCCTCAGGAGGCATCACACGCGCGTTAATCCCGACGGACATGGCCAGTCCCGCCCTACGGTGAAGGTCGGCCAGGCGCTCAGGCGTCGTTGCGATCTCCAGGCTGCCCACCTTGAGGAAACAGGCCTCGCCGCCATGGCGANNGGCGAACTGCGCCATGGTACGCGACCCATTGGTCTGGAAAACAACGCCAGGCGCGTGTGATGTCGAGCCGCCGGGATTCCAGAGCTTACCTTTTTCAATGACGACTACATCGCAATACCCGCGTTCGGTGAGCTCGTCGGCCAATGAACAACCAACGATACCGGCTCCTATGATTACAATCTTTGGCATCAGTGCTCCGGGGTTCATGTGAGTTGATTGCTATACCAGGAGAGAAACTGCTTCACGAGGTACTCCTCGTCGGCCAGTGGACCCGGCATGTAGCCACCGGAGCAAATGCCGCGGTAAGCACCTTCTGCCAGGCTTTGATCCTGTGCATTGGTCTGGGTCCAAACCTTGGTCAGGTTGTCAAGATCATAGTCAACACCTTCCACCGCGTCGGCCGCGACGAGCCACTTGGTCCGCACAAGAGTCCGGTCGACCGAAAGAGGGAAGACCGCGAAGGTGACGATGTGGTCGCTCAAAAAGTGGTTCCACGAATTCGGATGGGTCCACAAAGAAAGTCCACTTCCCTCCGGCCGCTTGAAACTACCGAGCAGCTTTTTGCAAGCATGTTCAGGCTTCAGGGTGTGGGATATGCACTGGTTAGCCAGCGGCAGTCGAACGGCGCGGAACCAAAGGCCATCCGGGAACTCCAGCAAGTGGTAGGGAAGGCCGAGGCTTTCCCACTCCCTTTCCTTTTCCTGGAGCGTCTCCTGAAAGCGTTGCTCTGAGGGCTGGACATTATCCTTGTCGAGACCCTTGCCAAAACCTGCGCTGTATAGCGGTACCAGCAGTTCAGGGTGATTGGCGGGGCAATGCAGGCACTCCCTGTTATTTTCTATGACCAGCTTCCAGTTGCAGGCTTCAATGATATCCTTCTGGCAGGCAATTTTGGTCTTAGGCAACTCGTATGGAGCGAGATACGGCGCAAGCCTGGTGCGCACCTCTTCAATATCAACGGGTGCTGGCGTGGTAAGGCAAACATAAATAAGGCCACCGATCACGGCGACCTCAATTGGATTCAGTCCGAAATTTTCCTTGGGAAAGCCGGGAGTCATACCGCGGGCATGCAGCAGCTTTCCGTCAAGGTCGTAAGTCCAGTTGTGGTAGGGACAAATGAGCCGCCGGCGGTTGCCTTTCTCCCCCGGGACCAGTTCATGGCCGCGGTGTCGGCATACATTGTAAAATCCCCGCACCTCGCCGCNNTCCATCGACTGTAGAAAATCCGCTCAAGCTCCTCATTGAAAATTTCGGTGCTTGTATAGAAGCGTGGAGGTAGAGTGAAGTTTGTGTCAATTCCGGCTAAAGACATGGTGATATTTTTTTATAATTTGCAGTCAGATCCAACAACTAATCTAAAACATAAAGGTAAGTTCNNATTCAATATTCCATTGGAGTGAGACTATAAAAATCAGGGTGGGCTTAAAAAATTTAAAATAGGCCCACTTTGTTCATTAGATTTTATTAATTAAGTAAGACCAATAACCTGTAATTCAAATATGAAGGATTCTCCAGTTACTGATAATAATGATCTTGCCAGTTTTGGTTATCGTCAGGAATTAAAGCGTTCCATGGGTAGCTTCTCAAGTTTTGCAGCAGGCTTTTCTTACATTTCCATCCTTACTGGTCTTTTTCAGATGTTTCATTTGGGTTATGGGGTTGCCGGACCCGGATTTTTCTGGACTTGGCCATTTGTATTGGNNATTTGCAGAACTCGCTTCCAGGTTTCCGTTGTCTGGCGGGGTTTATCAATGGGCAAAGTTTACGGGGAACCCTTTCCTCGGATGGATGACAGGATGGATTTATCTGGCTTGTCTTATTGTCACTATTGCTGCTGTTGCTATGGCACTTCAGGTTAGCCTGCCCCAAATTTCAAGTTCCTTTCAGATAATTGGAACCTCGAATGACCCAAAATCGGTTGCTATTAATGCCATTTTGCTGGGTTCTATTCTGGTTATTATAAGTACTATAGTCAATGCCAGGGGAATTAAACTACTGGCACTGATCAATAATATTGGTGTCTTTACCGAACTGGTTGGAATTATGTTGCTGATCGTTCTTTTGTTTTTGCATAAAGTAAGATCTCCGGTCGAAGCTGTCGTTCACATTAAAAATACCGGATCTGGGTTCAAATCTTTTCCTGATGTAACGATTTTAATGGCAGCGACTGCCCTGACAGCCTCTTATGTTTTGTATGGATTCGATACTGCCGGAACACTTGCTGAAGAAACTCATGATCCCCGTAAAAAGGCTCCCCGTGCTATCTTGCAGGCTCTTCTTGCCGCTGGATTCGCCGGATTACTGGTATTACTTTTTGCTTTGATGGCAGCGCCGGATTTGGGTATGCCGGATTTGGGAAATATAAACGGAGGGTTACCCATGTTGGTGAAATCAGTCCTGGGCGAAACTACCGGCAGACTTTTTCTATGTAATGTTATTTTTGCCATCATTGTGTGCACGCTTGCAGTTCATTCCGGGTCAGTAAGATTAATGTTCGCCATGGGGCGGGATGGGTGCCTGCCCTTTAGTAAGTCCTTATCGAAAGTTTCCTCAAAAACCCAAGTTCCTGTTTTAGCTACCCTTCTTTGTGGATTAGGAGCCATCATTATTTTGGCGATGAATCTTCAATTTCCAAAAGTATTTGAGTTGGTAACCTCTATCGCCATGCTTTGGGCTAATCTGGCCTACTGGATAGTGGTTGCACTTCAACTGAAAAACAGGTTTATATCAGCCCGGTCTGGAGTAGATACGGACGCCAGATTTAAATTGGGCAAATGGGGATTCCCGGTTAACATTCTGGCCCTGATTTGGAGCACTTTTATGGTTATCAATGTGTCTTGGCCCCGCATTGCAACCTATGGTTCGGAATGGTATCACCAGTATTCAGCATGGATTTATACAGCTGGTTTAATTATCATTGGTGTGTTCATTTATTATTATAAATTCAATAAAAGACAAAGAATTTCTTAAAAGGAATATGGTGTACACTCAGTTTATAGATGGTGCATTAACCACAAGTTCAAACAGGGAATGCTGGATAAATTATAATCCAGCTAATAATAATCCATTGGGAGAGGTTTGTCAGGCTAACGATCAGGATATTGAAGCAGCTGTAAATTCATCAGAAAAGGCCTTCCATATTTGGAAGACCAAAACCGGAGCAGAACGTGGTCGGGTCTTATTAAAAGCAGCCCATATATTGAGATCCAGATTGGAGAAAATTGCTTTTTTAGAAACTCAGGATGTTGGAAAGCCCATTTCGGAATCTCTGGCTGTGGATATTAATTCGGCTGCAGATGCCATGGAATATTTTGGAGGAATGGCCGCAGGGATACATGGGGAGTTTTTTGATTTGAAAAACGCCTTTGGATATACGCGTCCTGAGCCTTTAGGTATTTGTGCGGGAATTGGTGCATGGAACTATCCGATTCAGATTGCTGCATGGAAGGCCGCTCCAGCGTTGGCTTGCGGCAATTCAATGATTTTTAAACCTTCCGAACTCACCCCGGCAACTGCACTTGAATTGGCTAAGGCATTTATGGAAGCCGGAGCCCCGCCTGGTTTGTTTAATGTAGTTCAGGGTGATGGTAGGGTTGGAGCTATGTTAGTAGCNNCATCCTCGTATAGCAAAAATTTCATTGACAGGTTCAGTTTCAACTGGTAAAAAAATCTTTACCGGTGCTGCAACCCAACTGAAACGGGTCACACTTGAACTTGGTGGAAAATCTCCTTTAATTATTTTCGAAGATGCAGATATACATAATGCTGTATCAGCAACCTTGCTGGCAAATTTTTTTACGCAAGGTGAAGTTTGTTCCAATGGTACACGGGTATTTGTGCATCGTCAAATTTTTGATTCCTTTTTAATGAAGCTAAAGGACCGAACTGAAAAAATCAGATTGGGGGACCCGGCAGATCCCGATACCCAGATGGGCGCATTAATTAGTAAGGCGCACATGGAAAAAATAATCCGGTTTATAAATTCAGGAAAATCTTCAGGTGCAACATTATTGACCGGAGGCTTCAGACCTGAAAAAGATTTCAAAGGACGGGATATTACTTCTGGCAATTTCCTGGCTCCAGCAATTTTTACAGATTGCGATGATTCAATGGAAATTTGCAAAGAAGAGATTTTTGGTCCAGTGCTCTCTATACTCTGCTTTGACTCAGAAGAAGAGGTGATTGAAAGGGCTAATAATACCTCCTTCGGACTGGCGGCAGGGGTATTTACGAATGACATAAAACGCGGCCATCGGGTAATTCATCAATTACAGGCAGGTACATGCTGGATTAATAATTATAATATAACCCCTATTGAACTTCCTTTTGGTGGATATAAACAATCAGGTCAGGGCCGGGAGAATAGCCTTGCTGCTATTCAACATTATACCCAGCTAAAAAGTGTTTATGTAGAATTAGGAAATGTCGAATCTCCTTATTAAGATGGATAAAGTTTTTGACACAATCATTATTGGAGGCGGGTCTGCCGGCTGTGTGTTGGCAAATCGACTGAGTGAAAATCCGGACCATAAAGTGTTGGTGATTGAAGCGGGAAGAAGAGATTCCTGGTGGGATATTTTTATTCATATGCCAGCTGCTCTTACCTATCCGATTGGTAGTAGATTTTATGATTGGCAATACCAATCGGAGCCTGAGCCATTCCTGAATAACCGGCGGGTGTATCATGCCCGTGGAAAAGTGTTAGGTGGTTCCAGTTCCATTAACGGAATGATTTTCATTCGTGGTAATCCATTGGACTATGAAAAGTGGGCAAAGGATCCAGGAATGGAATCATGGGATTATTCCCATTGCCTTCCTTATTTTAAAAAGTCTGAAAACAGAACCGCTGGAGCAAACTTCTTGCGTGGTGGTACTGGTCCTCTGCACCTCGAGACTGGGCCTGCGACCAACCCCTTGTTTAAAGCATTTTTTGATGCGGCCAAACAAGCAGGCTATCCGCTGACAGAAGATGTCAATGGATTCCAACAGGAAGGTTTTGGAATGTTCGACCGCAACATCAAAAATGGGAGGCGTTGGTCTGCCTCAAAAGCATATTTGCATCCTGTTTTGGGAAAAAGAAAAAATCTTGAAGTAATCTGTGGAGTTCTCGCAACCAAAATTCTTTTCTCGGGGAAGCGCGCAGTCGGAGTAGATTTTTTGAAAGGAAATAGTTTGCGCAGGGTTACAGCAGGTGAGGTTATTTGCTGTGGAGGTGCCATTAATTCTCCCCAGATTCTCCAGCTGTCAGGAATAGGAAATCCTGAAATTTTGAAATCTGCAGGGGTTGAGGTGCTACACGACCTTCCTGGTGTGGGGCAGAATTTACAAGATCATCTTGAGGTCTATGTGCAATTTGCCTGCAAAAAACCAGTAAGCGTATGGCCAGCATTGAAATGGTATAACAAACCCTGGGTGGGCTTTCAGTGGATGTTCTTTCATAAAGGACCTGCGGNNCAGGAGGATTTATTAGAAGTAATGAAACGGTTGCTTACCCTAACCTTCAGTTTCATTTTTTGCCTGTGGCTATACGATATGATGGTAGTTCTCCATCAGGGGGTCATGGCTATCAGGTCCATGTTGGCCCAATGAATTCTGATGCCCGTGGATCTGTCCTAATTAAGTCATCGGATCCAAAGGAAAAACCAGCCATTCGGTTTAATTATCTTTCTACAGATCAGGATCGGAAGGAGTGGGTGGAGGCCATCCGCTGTGCCCGAAAAATCCTAAATCAGCCAGGGATGGATGAATTTAATGGNNCGCCGTTGATACCGATGAGCAAATACTGGATTGGGTCAGCCGTGATTCAGAAACTGCCTTGCATCCATCCTGCACTTGTCGCATGGGTACGGATAACATGTCTGTCGTAGATCCACTAACCTTGCGGGTACATGGCCTTGACGGTTTAAGGATAGTAGATGGAAGTGTAATACCGTATATAACGAATGGTAATCTGTATGCTCCAATTATGATGATCGCAGAAAAGTCGGCCGATATAATTTTAGGAAATCAACCGCTTAAACCCGAAAAATCTGATTTTTACAGAAAGCCAAACTAAACCCACCGCACGACAAGTAGGAAAAATTTATTACTATGAACCGATCTGCGAATTCGAACGAAAGGCAAAAAACTTCTGGTTGTTTTCTTACCTTGCCAACGGCATTAATCCAACAGACATAGCACATCTGAAGTAAAAAAATATTGAAGAAGATTATATCACCTTCCACCGATCCAAAACAGAAAATTCTATAAGATCATCGCCCCGGCTAATAACTTTCTATATTACAGAAGACATCCGGACGATCATAGAATATTGGGGGAATAAGGATAAAAGTCCCAATAATTATATTTTTCCAATACTAGAACACCGTGTCTCAGCCTTAAGGCAGGTCGAACTAATCGAATTATTTGTCCAGTCCATTAATGATTGGATGCTAAAGATCAAAACGAAACTTGGAATTGAAAAAAAGGTCACGACCTACGTGGCAAGACATACCTTCTCAACCGTTTTAAAACGGTCAGGTGTAAGTACTGAATTCATGCAGGAGTCTTTGGGACATACAGATATCAGGACAACCGAAAATTATCTGGATAGCTTCGAAAAGGATGTCAAAAAGGAGTTTGCCGGAAAACTGACTGCATTCAAACAATTACAAAACTCAAATTCTTCAGTCACCGTCTGAAGAATCATAATAGCATTGAAAATCAATCCATTATAATGAGATCACATTAATAATTAAACCCAAACCACACTTTTGGCATCGCCTCTATAATTTCTGCTATTCGCAGCAAAGCGACTAACTGCGATTATAAATATTTATATTCGCAGATGCCTTTCTACAAGTCTTCTTTATGAATATTGATAAATTCAAAGCAGGTACATTAAAAAAACAATATGGATACAGCAGCTTTTCGCCCGAATTGGTTAATCATGAATGGCTGATAACCGATACTAAAATAAACAAATTGCTGAGTGATACAGATAGAAAACTGGGTGAGCTTAATGCCTTTTCAATGCTGATACCCGATGTCGATTATTTCATAAAAATGCATATTGCCAAAGAAGCTACCAAGAGCAGTCGAATAGAGGGAACCCAAACCAGTATTGAAGAAGCACTTCAAAATGAGGAATACATCAACCCGGAAAAAATAGATGACTGGAAGGAAGTCCACAATTACATAGAAGCAATGAATTACTCCATTAAGCAATTGGATAAATTATCACTGAGTTCCCGTTTACTCCGGCAAACGCATAAAATACTTTTACAGGGTGTAAGGGGTAAACATAAACTCCCCGGAGATTTTAGAACGAGCCAGAACTGGATTGGAGGCTCATCTTTAAAGGATGCGGCATTTATCCCACCAAACCATGATGAAGTTGCTGACCTCATTGGCGATCTTGAAAAATTTATCAATAATGACGAACTACAAATCCCTTCACTTATCCGAATAGCCATAGCACACTATCATTTTGAAACCATTCATCCCTTCTTAGATGGTAACGGCAGGCTGGGTAGATTGCTTATAACTTTATACCTGGTAAGCAATAAAATTATCAGTAAGCCAACTTTATACTTATCAGATTTCTTTGAAAAAAACAGGAACCATTATTATGATAATCTTACAATAGTAAGAAGCAAAAACAGCCTCACCCAATGGCTTACTTTCTTTTTAGTAGGTGTATTAGAGACAGCTCAAAACTCCATTGGAACCTTCAATGAGATCATTAAATTAAGACGGGTGGTAGAAGAAAAGAAAATTATAACCCTGGGCAAACGGGTTCCCAAGGCATTGGAATTAATGCGCTACCTGTATAGCAAACCAATTGTAGACGCCAATGAGATCGCCACAGCCTTAGACGTAAATATTTCAACAGCTCACCGCCTTTCACAGGATTTTGAAAAATTGAAAATATTGATTGAACAAACTGGAAATAAGCGAAACCGTGTTTTCATTTTTGAGGATTACGTTAAACTGTTTAGATAATAACCACACTCTGACTAATATTATTCTGTTTTAAGACTCCTTATGGGATTAGCTATCGCAGCCTTTATTGATTGAAAAATTATTAATAGAGCTGTTATCATTCCCAATAATACAATGGAAAAAAGAAATGGTTGAAAAGTAATATTTATCCTGTAAGCATAGCCATTCAGCCACTTTTGAATAATCATATAGGCCAGGGGGCACGCAATGGATAAAAATGCTGTAATTGAAAAGTACAAAAAGGGCTCTGGCCAGAAACCGGAAGATGTGTTCCGAAACCCCTACCTGCTGGATTTTTTAGGTTGGAGGAGAAGCCACATTATGTAGAAACGTNNCACCACCTCCAAACATTTCTTCTGGGATTGGGTAGGGGATTTTATTTCGAAGCCAGGCAGCGGCGAATTACTTTCGATAACACACCTTATCGGATAGACTTGGTCTTTTATCGCCTTATATTAAAGTGCCACATTCTTTTGGATTTAAAAATGGGTGAATTTAGCCATGCAGATGCCGGGCAAATGAATGTTTATTTGAATTATTATAAGGATAATGAGATACAGTCAGGGGACAATCCGCCTGTAGGCATTATTTTATGCGCCGGCAAAAACGATACTCTGGTTAAATATGCAACATCAGAAATACCGCAAAAAAAAGTTTTTGTTTCAAAATACCTTGTTAATTTACCAAGTGAAAAGCAACTAGAAGAGACAATTAAGGAAGAGCAAGGAAAAATTCAATAATTCATGAAATAAGCGTCAGTGATGGCGCAGCAAATTGTTTGCTAACAACTCATAGAGCAACTATTTCAGAATATGCAGGCTGATTATATGATCAAAAGCAATTAAGGCAAAATCTCTTTAACGTCCTGAAAAAACACGCAGTAAGAGCTAAAACAATGATTTCATTTTTTCAGAAAGAATATCAATTCGAAAAGAAATAAATACAAAAAATAATTTTAGCAATGGAAGTACATCATCACCCCCAAGTGGAAAAGAAAAATTTCAAAGAATANNTTAATGATATTCCTTGCAGTAACAATGGGCTTTTTTGCTGAAACCATTCGCGAAGGAATTTCAGAACATAGTCGTGCCAGAGTGTTTGCTTCTTCCATGCTAAAGGACCTGCAAGCTGATACGGCACAGCTAAAATACTATAAATCTTATTTCAGCTACGCCGCCA
>PLCH01000572.1:0-535 GCA_003135585.1 Chitinophagaceae bacterium | reverse complement strand
TTGTATCCAACGACGCAACCTTCCAGGAAATGAAAAGTTCAGGTTCACTTCACTTTTTTGAAAAAAATATTGAAACAGAAGTGGCAAAATACGACAGGCTTGGCCGTTATCTCCAAAGCACCGAGCAAGCATACGAAGGTCTATATACAGAATTAAGAAAATGCAGGGCGTTGTTTTTTGAATTCAAATATCTTGATGACGCCAATAATATTTACCNNGAAGCAACCCGCCACTGCTTAACTATGATAAAATATTGTTTAATCAATATGTGGAATTAGTCCGCTCAAGGTTTTTACGCCAATACAATATTGCTTACTCAGATTCCCTCATACGCCAGGCATCATTATTAATGAGCGATTTAAAAAAAGAATATAATTTAGACAATGAGTGAAGGATAAATAAAGAGTAATCATCAAAAATTAATAATAAACTCAAACACAAAATATCGCATCATTAAATTGCTCATTTATATTGTGATTGGCTTTGGCATTGCTTTTATCTAGCATCAAAAGAAAAGTAAATAATATAAAAGTAC
>PLCH01000466.1 GCA_003135585.1 Chitinophagaceae bacterium | reverse complement strand
CCATAGTATAATGGCACACCTGTTCTTGTCCCTTGAGATCATTTCCCGCAACATAGTGTCAGCTTTGTTCAAAAGGATGGGATTATCAAATTGTATATTCTGCCAAAGAGGAATTTCTTCCCAAAGCATGATGCCCATTTTTTCCGCCAGCCTGACCATGTTTTCACTATGGGGATAATGGGCTAATCGTATGAAATTGCAGCCAAGGTCCCTGGCCCATTGAAGGAGCATTTGTGCATCCGATTCTGACCAAGCCCTTCCCGCCCGCTGCGGGACCTCCTCGTGAATGTTGATCCCCCTTAAGAACACGGGTTCACCGTTGAGCAGTATGTCCGGGCCTTTGACTTCTATTTTTCTAAAGCCAATCGCTTCCCTGACAGAATCCGCCACGGTTTGGATGGTTATATCATATAATCTGGGATTTTGCGGGGACCACAACACAGGTTTTGCCTCAAAACTAATATTTGCCATTCCACTCACATCTGTTGAAACGCTATAGTTGATCTTCAATTCGGGTATGCGGACAAATAATGTTTGAATACCTGTTCCCCCATCTAATTTTATCCAGCCCTCAATTATAGTTGTACTGTTTTTCTTAAGTTGAATAAAATAGTCTGAAATCAAGATCTCGGGCAATTCAACCAGGAGCACGTCCCTGGTTATGCCGCCATAGTTCCACCAATCAAAATTCAAGGCAGGTATTCCGTCTATTTTTCGCTCGTTATTTACCCGCAAAATGACAGAGTTAAGGCCATCCCTTATTTTGTCTGTTACTTCAAATTGGAAAGTTGTAAACCCTCCCTCATGCGAGCCTACCTTTTCATTATTGAAATAAACATCGCATACATAATTTACAGCTCCGAAACATAAAAAACTTCTCTTGCCTTTAGTCTTTTGCCTGAACAGTGTTTTCTTATACCAAACCGTTCCCTCATAGAATTTGAGTTCGGGTTGCTGGGAATTCCAATCACCCGGAACATTGAGGGTTACGGCTTCGTCAAATTTATATTCATAAAAATCGGTCTTGGTTGAGGGTGATTGGTCTTTCCATATGGGTTTCCAGTTTCCGGCCCCGGCATTAAAGGGATCTATGATGATTTCCCATTTACCATTGAGACTAGTGGATTCTCTACCTGGAACATTGGAGATAAACGGCTGCGAATACACAGGCGAGAATGAAAGGGATAGGATAAGGCAGCTGACAGGAAGAATGGCTTTTGAAAGAAATAGGCATGTGATAATTTTTCCGTAAAAAATGGGGATGGTATTGTCTTTCATGCTGNNCGGTAACCTAAATTACGATTTTTGCCGTTCCGGAAAGAATGGCTTGGTTAGCGGGATTTCGGCAATCTGAAAGAAAAAATGCTTCCCTTACCATCTTGGCTGTCGATAGTCAATTGTCCTCCGTTCTTGGAAAGAAATTCCTTGCATAGCATCAGGCCTAATCCGGTCCCGGATTCACTCGAGGTGCCCAGAGTCGTGTAGTAATCATTCTGGCTGATCTTTGCAATGGCTTCAGGACTTATGCCAATCCCCGTATCCTGAACAAGGATTTCTATAAAGGAAGGCATCTCCTTTGCACTTAATGAGATGCTGCCCTGATCGGGCGTGAACTTTATCGCGTTTGAAAGAAGGTTGCGCATTACCAGGTTTACCATATCCTTATCTGATAGAATGGAAATGGGAGTGTTGATGCTATTGATTATTTTTATGTGTTTTGCATGCGCCTGCAATTCGAGCAAATGCACGACTTCCTTCACCATTTCTTCGATTTCGATTGTCTGCATTTTGCCGGCACCATTTTGCATCTGGTTTTTAGCCCAAAGCAAAAGATTTTCCATTAAACCTGTTGNNCGAGAGGTCATTCACTACGTCCGGTAGTATCTTTTTTATTTCAGTAGCGGGAAGATTGTTTTTCAGCATGCTCTGAAAAAGATTTCGCAAAGCATACATGGGCGCTTTCAGGTCATGTGCTATAACAGAAAATAACTTGTTTTTTAAGGAATTTAGTTCCGTCAATTCTACGGTCTGTACTTTCAATAACTTTTCATTTTTCGTGATTTCTTCCTTTTGTTGTTGGANNGCTTGATTGGTAGCCCGTATTTTCCTTTTTAATCAGGAACAATCCATAAAAAATTAATATGATGGCAATGACCTGGTTGAACAGGTATAAGGCGGGATGCGTTGTTCCAAGCTGGTACTGGGAATTTTTAGCTACCGAGAGCATAAAATAGCTGATCATCGAAAGGCTTACCGAAAAAATCATTTGACTGATCTCTGCCAAAAAAAACACAGATAGAATTGCGTACAACACAAAAAATAGCTCTATGCCCAGATTCATGCCATTCAGGTAGACAATACTTGTCACCAGAGGAGATAAAATAAAATAAGAAATTATTCCAGCTTCATACTTATAATAGAAATTCAGGCATAAAACCAAAACGCTGACAAAGGAAGGCAGGCTTGCGATGAGGAATAAACCAACAGGAAATTTTACGGTGGTAAACAAACAACAAAGGGGAACAATGATTCCCGTAATCAATTGGAAGAAATTAAGCTGATTAAAAATGCTCAATTTCCTTTTGTCATAATCGTCCATGTTCTTGGTGAAGCCAATGGATTTGATATCACCCAGCAAATCATCTGATTTTTGGAGGAAGGTCTCCATCCTTTCCGGAATCCCGATTGATTTTATTTTTTGAAAAAACTGAAAAGAACCAGGGGGTTTTTCTTTGCCATTGAGGGGAAAAAACTTTTGCTGATCGAATTTCATAGTGTTATCGATTAGGGTAAATGGAGTCTCGTTAACAAAATATGAATTATAATCCAGAATCTCAAGTCATTTGCAAATTTTAAAAGGAATCCCCTCCAAAGCCTCGCTTAAACCCTGTCTGACCCTAATTTTCCTTATCTGTCAACATGGGAAACAAGCGCCGTATCTCATCCACATTGGGTTGCGCCCCATATTCGCAAATTTCGAATGCTTCGGCATACTGCACCTGGGCAGCTTTG
This sequence comes from Chitinophagaceae bacterium, assembly GCA_003135585.1. Lineage (GTDB taxonomy): Bacteria > Bacteroidota > Bacteroidia > Chitinophagales > Chitinophagaceae > Puia. The sequence goes on along the minus strand of PLCH01000466.1, from coordinate 500 downwards.
GCTTTTCCGTACCATTTTTCAAGAGCCGTCCTCTGATCAGGGGTGATTTTCCCAGCCCTTGTTTCAGACAGCCATTTAATCCGGTCTTTTTTATTTTTTGGCACCTGGTCTGAGAAATGGCCGATCCAGGGCAGCCATTCATACATTTGGGATGCATGGGCGTCCAAAGCGCTGATTTTCTGGCCAAAGAAATTGCTTATATCAACGACAATGTCGGGTCGAAGAGGGTTGGGTCGCTGGAAAATATCCTGAAAATACAGGAATAAAGGGTTCTTTTTTAAAGCAGGCTGATCGGGTACCAGGTTGGGGACTGCCACAAGATAAGCAGCATCCTGAACAAGGATTCCGGTATAACGATGGTCGGGATGATAGTCGTTCGGACGGGGGGCAATCACTATATCGGCATTCCATCCCCGGATTTCCCTAATAATTTCATTTCTGACTTCAAGAGAAGGTAATAACTGACCATCGTGATTGTCAAGTACATCATAGGTTACACC
>PLCH01000384.1 GCA_003135585.1 Chitinophagaceae bacterium | reverse complement strand
TGCCACAATTGATCCCAGAACGGTTCCTATCAAACTGGAAGCAACCGTAAAGCCCTGCCAGAAAGCTGACAGCGACCACAACTGCTGTATCGTTTTTTCTGCACCGGATATGACGGCTGTTTCAAACCCAAATAAAAAGCCACCCATAGCGGCTATTAATGCTATTCTTACCGGATAAGAGAACATATGTATAAGCTTTAATCCTTAAATTTATCTTGAAGTTCCTGTTCCAAAAAGTTTTTATTGTTCATCTGAAATATTATTTACATGGCNNATTGATTTGGGAGGTACCAAGATCGAAGGAGTGATTCTCCCTTCCTTTCATAACCCGAAACCGCTTATCAGAACCCGCCTTGATACGGAAGCTTTCCAGGGGTATGATCATATTGTCCGTCAGATAGGTAAATTGGTTAAACAGATGGAAAAAGAATCGGGCCTTTTTCCCAAAACCATCGGTGTAGGTACCCCCGGGGTTCTGGATCCTATCCTTCAAACGATGAAGAATTGCAACAGCACGGCACTCAACGGGATGCCACTGAAAAAAGATGTTGAATCCCTTTTACAGATCCCCGTTGAACTGGCCAATGACGCCAATTGTTTCGCCCTGGCCGAGACCCACTGGGGTGTGGTAAAAGAAAAATCACCCGGTTCAAAAATGGTTTTCGGGATCATTATGGGCACAGGGGTGGGAGGGGGAATTGTTTATGAGGGAAAAGTATGGAGTGGGAAACAGGGAATTGCCGGAGAATGGGGACATAATTTTCTGGATGAATCAGGAGGCCCCTGTTATTGTGGGAAAGCAGGTTGCGTGGAATCGGTCCTTTCGGGCCCCTCACTGGAAAGGTATTATACAGGGCTCACCGGGAAAAAAATAAAATTAAAAGAGATTGTCCNNCGAAATACGGACGATGCAGCCTCTCAAACCATCGATCGCTTAAGCCATTTTTTTGGAAAAGCTGTTTCGGTTATTACCAATATGCTTGATCCGGACACCATCGTCGTAGGAGGAGGTGTGGGAAATATCGATGTTATCTATACGAAAGGAGTAAACTCTCTAAAGCAATTTATTTTTAACAACCGGTTAGATACCCCTATCTTAAAACCTACCTTGGGCGATAGCGCGGGTGTATTCGGTGCGGCAGCCCTCGTAGGATAAATTTTACCGACATGTTTTCTGCCATGAAATGCCTTTTTTCTGGTCTCCTGATAGCAGTCGCTTTTGGTGCTGCGTCTCAGGATAATTTATATAAAGAGATCTACCGCCCACAGTTTCATTTCACTCCTATAAAAAACTGGATGAATGACCCAAACGGCCTTGTTTATTTTGAAGGAAAGTATCATTTGTTTTATCAGTACAATCCTTTTGGCAATGTGTGGGGGCTTATGAGCTGGGGGCATGCAGTCAGCAAAGATCTGCTGCATTGGGAACATCTGCCGCTTGCCATCCGGGAAGAAAATGGCATCATGATTTTTTCCGGTTCAGCAGTGAGGGATGAAAATAATACCAGCGGTTTCGCCGAAAAACCCGGGCAGGTGCCGATGGTAGCCATATACAGCGGTCATTTCATTCCCGATACTTCCAAGCGGGACGATTACCAACAGGCCCAATATATTGCCTTTAGCCTTGACAGGGGAAGAACCTGGAAAAAATACGATCACAATCCCGTGCTTGATATTCACAAAAAGGATTTCAGGGATCCAAAAGTTTTCTGGTATGCGCCAGAAAAAAAATGGGTGATGGCGGTTGTGTGGCCCCTCGAACATATTGTCCAGTTCTATTCTTCGCCTGATCTTAAAAAATGGGTCCATTTGAGCGATTTTGGTCCTGCAGGAGACACGCATGATATATGGGAATGCACTGACCTTCTGGAAGTCCCGGTTAGGGGACAAACTGGCAAAACAAAGTGGGTCCTTTTCAATTCACAGCAGGTTACAATGCAATATTTCGTGGGGTCATTTGATGGGACTCAGTTTAAAAATGAAAATCCGGGAAGCAAAATTTACCGGCCCGATTGGGGGCCGGATTATTATGCCGGCATCACTTATAACCAATTGCCGGCAGGTGAACTCCCCGTATTGGTTGGATGGGCAAATAACTGGACCTACGCAAACGATATACCGACCTTCCCGTGGAAAAGCGCCATGGCTCTGCCCCGCAGGCTTTCACTCCAAATAGTTAACGATGAATGGATTTTGTTTCAGCAACCGGTTACCGCGCTCAAGGCGCTGAGGAGGGCTGCCTGGGAATCAAAAAGCACGATAGTTAACGGTAAAAAAATGATTCCTGTAAAAAGTCAGCAGTGTGATATAGAATTGACGATTCACCCGCCCTCCAATGGTCTGGCCGGATTACGCCTGGCTACCGGAAAGGCTAAGCCATTTGTGATTGGTTACGATGCTGCAAATCATAAATTATTTATAGATCGCAGCGGCGCAGGGAAAGAATCCTTTAACGCCAGCTTTGGTAAACTCTCTAAGTATGAAGCGCCTTTGACTTTGCACAATGGTCAATTGAAACTTGATGTGTTTTTCGATAACAGCATCGTCGAGGTATTTGCAAATGAGGGTGAGGTCGTGATGACGGCCCAGTTTTTTCCTGAAAAAACAAATAATGGTATGGAGCTATTCAGTGAAGGTGCAAGCTCTGAAATAACCGGTCTCCGGGTATGGACCATTCAATCTGTCTTGTGATTACCTACCTTTGAGCCCTTTGTGACAATTTTTTTTCAAATCATAGGTTATGAATTTCCGTAATTTCAAGATGGTCGGCTATGTTGTGTATGGGCGCGGGAGCTTTAACCAGCTTGATGAAATACTATCCCCCGTACGCAAACCGGATGCTCCGATGATCTTTTTGGTAGACCATTTTTTTTCTTCCACATCGGGCAATAAGTTGCTGAGCCGGATCCCCTTGAAAGGAAAGGATAAGGTAATTTTCGCAGATGTTTCCCATGAACCCAAAACGGCCTATGTTGATGAACTGGCACGGCAACTCAGGGCTGAGTTTGATACTGTAAGCGGTATTATTGGTATTGGCGGAGGATCCACTATGGACCTGGCTAAAGCAGTTTCTCTGATGATGACCAATCCCGGATCATCGGCCGATTACCAGGGCTGGGACCTTGTAAAAAAACCAGGGCTGTATAAAGCGGGTATTCCCACTCTTAGCGGAACCGGCGCCGAGGTTTCAAGAACAACCGTGCTCACCGGGCCAACCAAAAAGCTGGGCATGAATTCCGACCATACTCCCTTCGACCAGATCGTGCTTGACCCGGAGCTAACGGCAAACGCGCCTGTCAACCAACGATTCTATACGGGCATGGATTGCTATATTCATTGTATTGAAAGCCTCCAGGGCACCTATTTGAATGAATTCAGTAAGTCATACGGAGAAAAAGCCTTGCAACTTTGCCGCAAAGTTTTCGTGGAAAAAAAAAGCTGGGACGAACAGAGCGATGACCAGCTCATGATGGCTTCCTATGCAGGCGGTATGAGTATTGCTTACTCACAGGTTGGGGTGGCCCACGCCGTTAGTTACGGATTGAGTTATCTGCTCGGCACCAGGCACGGTATTGGCAACTGCATTGTATTCGATAAGTTGGAAGAATATTATCCGGAAGCTGTTTATGAATTCAGGAAAATGGTTGAAAAGAATAAAATCGAAATTCCTCAACACCTCACCGGGGGTTTGACGGATCGGCAATTTGATACCATGATCAATGTAGCTATGGGAATGAAGCCCTTGTGGGAAAATGCACTTGGCAAGAATTGGGAAAAAACCATTACAAGAGAAAAATTGCGTGCATTGTATGAGAAATTATGACAATTTTTCAGTTGCGGGGTAAGCTCCTGAAGACAGTTTCATTCAGCTTCACCGGATATTTCTTTTTTAATTCAGCTATCCATTTATTTTCAAGAAAGATCTGGTAGTCATTGATAATAAAACCCCGGGCGTCTTTGAAATTACGCGAAGACCGGTCATTATATAGCTTATATATATATGCAACGGTAACACTGC
>PLCH01000606.1 GCA_003135585.1 Chitinophagaceae bacterium | reverse complement strand
ATTCCCTGCAACACAGAATAGGTATCGAAAATCCCACCGCTTGAAGCGCAGGCACCCACTGCTATCACCCACCGGGGCTCGGCCATCTGCAAATAAACCTGTTTTACAATAGGGCCCATTTTCTTAGCAATGGTACCCATCACCATCAGCAGATCGCATTGCCTCGGCGAAAAACCCAACCGTTCAGCGCCAAAGCGGCCAAGGTCATAATGCGAAGCCATCGTTGCCATAAATTCGATTCCGCAACAGGAAGTAGCAAATGGAAGGGGCCAGATAGAATTTTTCCTTGCCAGACCTACAACATCTCCCAATTTCGTTGCAAAAAAACCNNGCCTTTATGGCATTTATATTAAATCGAACCGGACGAGACATTAAAATAAGTTGAAATTTTGAAAAAAACCAATCCGAAAATGACCACATTCCTAACAATCTTATATCCAGAATGTTCTTAATCCTCCCATTGCAAAGCACCTTTCTTTATGATATACAGGAAACCTGCAAGAAAAGAACCAACAAACAATAATACTGCGCCAAAGCCTGCCCAACCTAATTCCCGGAAATTTACGGCATAGGGATAAAAGAAGATCACTTCCACGTCAAATAACACAAATAAAATGGCGACCAAAAAATATTTGATTGCCATCGGCTGTCTTGCATTGCCTACTCCTTCAATTCCACTTTCAAAATTTTGGAGCTTTTCGTCCGTGCGGCGGCTGGGGCCAAGCAAATGGGTCACACCTAAAATAGCAAACACAAAACCAATGGCAAACAATAACTGCATCCCGACAGGGAGATAAGTATAGGAAGTATTTATTCTTGAGTTGACTGCAGTGACCTGTAAAAAGAAAATGTCCATTTTTATTGGATTACTTGCATTGGCAAAAATACAGCAGGCGGTCCAAATTTCAATTTAAAAAAACAAATATCAAAAAACACAAATCCCTGCTGAACTTTAAGTTACAGCAGGGATATATTCGTTATTTTTTATTAAACTTAAAATTATTTAGAGCCCGGTTTTGCTCCGGTTTTTGGTTTCGGAGCAGATTGTTTGGGTGGTGGCTTTTTTAGTTTTTCAATAATTCCGGGTACCTCTGCATTCGTTGGATCAACTTCTAAGATTTTTTGCAAATAACTAATGGCTGCTTGCTTATCTTTCTTGATATCGTTGTAATAGGATGCCAGGTAATAATAAGATTGTATAGCTTGGGGTTTATATTTTACGGAATCGAGGGTTCTCGCCATCTGGGCAAGCTTTTCATAGGCCGCCACGGCTAATCCTTGTGAATTTGTAGAATCATCCTGCGCCTGCTTGCTTCTGGCACACCAGAGATAACCAAATATCTCATTGGGATATTTGGATTGATATATTCCGCAAAAAATACTGTCTGCAGTTTTATAGTTACCAGCCTGATAATTTGAATAACCCCAGTTGTAAAGGTCTGTATTGGTCGGAATTTTTATCGTCAGAAACATTTCTCCAGCGAACTTGGCGCTGGCTAATTTATTGCCGGTTTTTTTAGCCAGATCAATGGCTTTTTTCATCAGGTCCAGCTTATCATTAAGCGCGGTATCCTTATCAATTGCCATCTGGTAATTCCTGAATACTAAAGAATCATTTCCAGGGAATTTGCTCAATAAATCTGCCTGGAAAGAATAATCCATGGGTAAAAAATCATCCGGCTTTTGTTTTGCAAAATATTGATCCATGTAATTTTTTGCATTCACTGAATCGCCTTTTGCATCATAGGCATAAGCAATTAATTTATAATACCTGGGATCAGCCTTATCACCTAAGGAACTGATATATGATTTTGCGGTGCTTATAGCTTCGTCATTTCGTTTGGAGGCGAATAATATGCTGGTCCTATCATAATCATTGCTGGGTTCAGGGTCGGAAACAGCGAGATATTTATCAAAATATTCTTTCGCTTTGTCTATGTCCCTGCTATAATAGTAGACATACAAGNNAGGCATAATAGGCAGGGCCATAGTTCGGATCCATCTTGATGGCATCTTCAAATGCCGGTATGAAATATTCTTTGTTATTCTGAGAAAGGTAAATTAAACCAATCTTGTATTTGGCCTCAGCCAACTTGGAGTTGATGGCCAAAGCCTTCTGATAAGAAAGCACCGCATTGCCTCCATCGACCAATTTACGGTAAGCATCCCCTATGATAATCCAGGTATCCGGGTTACTGAAATTTTTTGTCTGGGTGGCCAGGGTCAGTTTTTCAATGGCGTAATTTGCGTCACCTGCTTTTGCATCGACGTTTGCAAAGCCAATTGCATTTAGTACCGGCACATCTTTTGCCTTTGTAAGGCTGATAGCAGTTTCAAAGCGCTGCCGGGCATCGTTGTTTTTGCCCTCCATTAACTCTACATCCCCCATGCCAACCAATAAAATGGGGGCGCTTCCGTTTGTTGCCAGCATTTTTTGGAGCAATGCTTTTGCGGCCGCCGTATCTTTTTGAGCAATTAAAGTTCGACCCAGTAAATACACCGCTTCAATATTATTTGGATTGGCCGCAAGGATTTTTTCAAAAACATCCCTGGCACTCTTATACCGCTGATAATATAAGAATTGTTTTCCCTGCTCAACCGTCTGAGCAATTCCAACGTTGTAAATAAACACAACGGCTACCAGTAAGCAGAATCGAATCTTGTTCATTGTCTAATGGCTGTTTAGATGTATAAATTTATTTAAATTCTGGTTAGTTAATTACTGATTTGCATATTACGTATTTCGAACGACATTCTGGCGGGTACCAGNNAAATTAATTGACCTCTTTCATATTCGAGGAAATTGACAAAATTGCTTCCTACACCCCGAAAATTTTCCTTTACTATATAATAGAGGCCCCTGATCATAGGATATCTTCTAAGAGCAATATCAGCTTGATAAGGCTGCACGTAGGTCTCACCTAAGCAGCTTCCACACTTGATAGCCGCGATCCTGACTCTTTGTAAAAACTTCAACTGGTGGGGATCATCCTGGTCACCGATCCAGCTGACGCCTATAAACCCAATCGAATTTTCATGATCAGCCACATAATTCAAAACCCCATCACTGGACCTTGCAGCCACTACATTTTTGCCGGGGAGCCGTCCTTTTAAAATTGAATCAATGACATATCGAACAGTACTCGTTTCGGAAATTCCATCCATAACCACCTGCAGGGAAGGATTGCTGGCCGGAACGGATTTTTTTGATTTGTTGGACCCTGCCAACCGCGTTGATCCAATGCTGTCACTGCCTCCGAGCAACAGGGAGCGAATATCGCTCATGCTGAAGATAGTGTCTTTTGAATGATTATTAACTATTACTGCTATAGCGTCGTAGGCCAAAATACCATAGACTGGCACAAAATGCACGGAATCCTGGTAAAAATGTTCCTCCGACATATTCAGGCCCCGGGTAACAATTACCATACGGGTACTATCTTTTGTCAGATCACGAAAACATTCTGCTTCTGGTTTATAATGAACAATAATCTTTGCACCTGGAAAAGAAGATTCGAATACTTTGATCTCAGAATCTATAACGGGCTTGAAAGATTCATCCACGCTGATATTGATTGTTCCGGAAGTCGGGGTCTCTTCCGCCATGTTTTTCTGCGGCGGATTATTGCATCCTGCCAACCACACACCCAGAACCATCCACCTGAGTAAATGAGAAGAATTTATGGATATATCCTTGAACGAAAATGGCATTAATGGAAATAATTTTTTTTATATCCCCTGTATACGCGCCAGCCCCCGTAAATAAGACAAAGGCCGCCAAAACAATACCGGTAAAAATTTTCAATCTGAAATCCAATTCCCAGCCTGGGGGCTAAAAGGAAAAAAATTCCGAACCCAAAAATTATTATTCCCATTCCGTAATCCATAATGGTTCGCATAAGGATGTAGCCTTTTTTGCGCCTGTCAGCGCCCTCATTTTCCATTTAACAAAAATTTAATTGGAACGAGCAAATTACTGAATAAGATGAACTTGCCCAAGTCTGTTCNNATGCCCATGGAGGATAAATTCCATACTTTTGCGACCATGAAGATATTAATGGTTTGTTTAGGTAATATCTGCCGAAGCCCCTTGGCAGAAGGCATCCTGAAAAAAAAAGCAATGGATGCAGGTTTAACGTGGACCGTCGAAAGCGCGGGTACTTCGAAAGGAAGTAGTGCGGGTGCAGCCCCCCATCCACTTTCACAAAAAGTCGCCACGCTTCACGGCTTGGATATCAGCCTTCAAAGAGCGAGACCCTTCACGGCGGCAGATTTCTCCCGCTATGATAAAGTATATGCTATGGCCGGGGATGTGCTGGATGAAATAAAATGGATGGCGAAAAATAAATTTGATGGGCGAAAAGCGGAATTACTCATGAACGAAATTTATCCCGGAAAAAACCTCGATATACCTGACCCCTGGACCGGGGCCGAAGCCGGTTACCATATAGTTTTCAAAATGATAGAAAATGCATGTGATGCCATAATTACCAAATACAAGACCCCTCCCCCCAGGGAAGAAATACCGGAAGATTTTCAGCAATATGAGATCGGGGACCCGCGAACGCCTAAAAAATATAAATATGACCGTGAGTAAACCTTCTATCCCTCAGGGGACCAGAGATTTCGGGCCATCCATTGTTCGCAAACGCAATTACATATTCAACACCATAAGGACTGTTTTTGAGTTATATGGCTTTCAGCCACTTGAAACCCCGGCGATGGAGAATCTGGAAACATTGCTGGGGAAATATGGAGAGGAAGGGGACAGGTTGATTTTCAAGATCCTGAACAACGGCTTAAACGATCCAAAAAATCTGGATAAGGCCAGATTGGCCTTTGATAATGTTCTGCAGGGAAAGAACGATAAGAACCTCACAGAAAGAGCGCTCCGGTATGATCTTACCATTCCTTTTGCCAGGTACGTGGCCATGAATCATGGACAGCTCACTTTTCCCTTTAAGCGATACCAGTTGCAGCCTGTATGGAGGGCGGATCGTCCGCAAAAGGGCAGATACCGGGAATTTTTTCAATGTGATGCAGATGTGGTAGGAAGCTTTTCGCTATTAAGCGAGTTGGAGCTGGCCAATATTTATAGTACCGTATTTGACAAACTGGGTATCCTAGTTGAAATTAGAATCAATAGCAGAAAAATCCTGACCGCCCTTGCTGAACTCTGCGGAGGGACGGGTCAAATGATGGCTATTACCGTGGCGATTGACAAGTTAGAAAAGATCGGTTTTGAAAAAGTAAAAGAAGAATTAGTCCAAAGAGGATTGGAAGAAGGGCAAATGGCAGTTATCCAAAAATATCTTTCCATCAATGGATCAAATGCAGAGAAACTGACAGCATTGAAAAAATTGATGGGAGAAAATGAAACGGCGAAAAAGGGAATAGAAGAAATGGAATACATACTGGATTATCAAACTGCAGGTCTCCAGCCCCCTCTTTTAATTGACCTCACCCTGGCCCGGGGTTTGGATTATTACACGGGTACCATCTTCGAGGTGAAAGCCCCTAATACCCAAATGGGCAGTATTGGTGGCGGAGGCCGCTATGATGATCTCACAGGTTTATTTGGATTTCCTGGGATACCGGGTGTTGGCA
>PLCH01000506.1:3138-8561 GCA_003135585.1 Chitinophagaceae bacterium | reverse complement strand
ACATAAGCCAGCACTTTAGGCGTCCCTTTTCCATCAATGGGGAGAAGGCGTATATACACATGCTTATAGGGGGGGTGAATACCTGCCGGGGTTTCCTCTTTCAGAAAAGTAAGGTATACAAACCATTTCCCGTCTGGTGAAATATGGGCAAACCAGTTATTATAATCATCATTGGTAATTTGTTCCTGGTCGCTGCCATCTGGCTTCATGCGCCAAATCTGCATAGTGCCGGAACGAACAGAATTGAAATAAATATTTTTCCCATCAGGAGTGTACTCAGGCCCGTCATCCAATCCTTTTGAATCTGTGAGGCGTATTTCCTTGCCTCCTGAAACCGGGACTTTATAGACATCAAATTCGCCATTGCGCTCACCGCAAAATACTAGGTTTTTGCCATCTGGCGACCATCCATGTAGGTATGAAGGCCCTTTGGGCGTAACTTGCTTTGGAATTCCGCCTTCAATAGGCACCGTATAAATAACCGAGCCTCCGAGGTCTTTTACAGAGTTACTTAGCCCAAGCATTTTGCCGTCAAAAGAAAGTACATGATCATTATTATTGTTTGTTACAGTACCCGTATTAATCTGGACAGGTGTTCCAGTAGCCAAATCGAAATTGAATATCAGACCCTTTGAATTATTAAATATAAGGCTTGACCCATCCGGAGTCCAATTTGGGGCCTGAATTGAATAGGGAACCGAATAAACGATATCCCTCCGACCAGAAGCTATCTCAAGCAATTCCAGGTTGCTGGACAGTGTCATAGGTGTTTGTTGATTTGATTCTGCCTTGTAGGGAATGGAGATCCGGACATTGCTGAAAACACCCGTTTCCAACACATCTTCATTATGAGAGCCTACAAAAAGCCCTACATATACTTCATCCCCAAGATCTAAACCAGATATTGTATCCGTCTGGAAAGGCTCACCATAAATGGCAGCTCTCATAATGTATTGATTGCCTTTTCTCTCTAATTGCAGAATATTGGCATGCGTCATCTTCAACTTATGCTCCTCAGTTTGTGCTCCAGCAGTGCGGCGAAATTGGAGGGAAGTTAGCCCGTCTCCATGTTCAACGGCATTTACATGGGGCGAATTTCCGTTAAGGCTCCTGCGCACCATCCAGCCTACTTTGCGGTGATAATTGACCCATGTGCCTAAGAATTCTGCCCGGGTGTAGGCTATAAAATCACCTGTGATTTTTTTCCAGACATATTGGAATTCATCATGGTCTGCCCAAACATTATACCCTGCTCCTGATATAATGTATTGGCCAGTCTGGGGTATAAAAGTGCTGGATCCAGGCTTCACCTTTGTACCTACGTCCCCAGATCCAGTGAAAATACCCAGGTTGTTCTGGGAGAAACAAATACCATTGGCAAAAGTCAGAAAAATAAATACGAGCTGAAATCTGTTAGTTATTGGTTTCATTAATTTTAGTTGAATATTAATGTAATAAAGCTTCTCTTAGGAGAAAATCAAATTTAGATTTCAATTTCTCATAAAACATATTTCGGGATACATCTATACTACATCGCATCCGCGAATTGGCTTTAAAAAGTAGATTTTTACCACATCATTACCACATCAAGGCGTTTCAAACTACCATTTGATATACTTCATCTTAGATTCTTTGCTCCAAAATTATTTATCTTTATTGTGCATTTCACATTGGGCCAAATTGAAGCGTCCTTTTAGCCCAGATTGTCGGAACATTTGAATTATAAAAGTCTTATGCTCCTTGAAATCCATTATCTGGCCAACCGGGCTATCTATTTTCGATCCTGGATTTTTAAAAAAAGTGTTTAATCAGAATTTGCTTCGTTTATTCTGTCTTACTTAAACTGGAATAATAATGCGGACTATATTCATCATTTTCATTATTTGGAATTCAATAGCCGGCTTTGGGCAAAATATTATAGGAATCCCTCAGATAATTAACTATACGAAAGCCACATACGGCGCAGGTACGCAGAACAGGGGCATTGCACAGGACAAAAACGGGGTTATGTACTTTGCCAATTATGAAGGATTGCTCAGTTTTGACGGGGTCTATTGGAAAATTTATCCGCTTCCGAATAAAACAGTGGTTCGGTCCCTGACAATCGCGAAAGATAATAGGGTTTATGTTGGCAGCCAGGGTGATTTTGGCTATTTTTCACCCGACAATAATGGAAGGCTGATATATAGCTCTCTAAAAAACTTACTCGCAGAAAAGAATTTTTCATTTTCCGATATATGGGAAACTGTTCCTTTTGGAAATGACATTTTTTTTATGGCGAGGGAAAAAATCTTTCAATTAAGCAATAATACGCTAACGGTCTACCCAGCTGCTTCAGAATGGTTGTTCCTTGGAGAAAGCAACAACCAACTGATTGCTCAGGATGGGAAAAACGGCATGCTGGAGTTCAAAGGGGGCGTTTGGTCCCCTTTTGTTAGGCAAACAGCTCTCCCCTCTAATTATCTTGTGACGTGTATTTTCCCTTTTGGAGCAGATAGCAGTTTCATTAGTACAGTGAACACCGGTTTCTATATCTTATGCCACAATACAATTGCTCCCTTTCAATTACAAAACCCAAATCCATTAGTCAACCAAAGAGTGCTCACAGCGCTTCCTATCAAGAATGATTTACTCGCTATCGGCACTAATCTTGAAGGGGTTTATATACTGAATAAAAGAGGTGAGATTATCCAAAATTTTTCCCGCAAAGAAGACCTGCAGAATAATAATATCTTGAAACTGTTCCTGGATAATAACAAAAATCTCTGGATCGGGTTAGATGATGGTATTGATTTTGTTGCATACAATGACGCTATCAAGCATATTTATCCGGAAAAATTGAATGAAGGATTGGGGTACACATCAATCATCTTTCACAATATGCTTTATGTAGGCACTTCCAACGGGTTGTACAGCCATCCAATTACCGAAAAAGAGGACTTAAGTTTCCTGAATGCGGATTTTAAACCCATTTCGGGAACAAAAGGTTCAACTTGGGGATTGTCTGAAGTAAATGGGGCACTTCTCCTTGGGCATCATGATGGAGCATACCAGATAAAGGGGAATGAATTAATCCCTTTGGATGTACATAACTCATTCTGGGATTTCTTACCCTATTCAAATGTATTGCCATCAAAACTTGTCTTAGGCGGAAACAGTACGGGAATTGGCCTTTTTGAATATAAAAATAACCATTTCATTCCATTTGGAAGTGTTCGGGACTACGATGCCTGGTCTCAATTTATAGCTATTGATAACAATAATGTGATCTGGGCAGCTCATCCTTATCGGGGCGTTTTTAGGATTGATCTGAATGCAATTGAACATCCCCAAGTGAAATTATTTACAGAAAAAAGCGGCCTCCCGACAAACTTTAAAAATCATTTATTCAAAATAAAAAACCACATTGTTATTGCTACAGAAAAAGGAATTTATGAATACAATGAAAAGTCTGGTGGATTTGAGCCTTCAGCGTATTTTAAGGGGTTTTTTGGGGAAAAAAATATCCGGCATCTCAAAGAAGATGATTCTGGTAATATCTGGTTCATCCAAGACAATGACCTGGGAGTGATTGATTTTTCAGGGGCACAGCCAGAAATCATTTATTTTCCTGAATTGAACGGCAAGATGGTCGCTGATTTCGAGCATATCTATCCATATAATAAGTATAATGTGTTCGTCGGCGCCGAAAAGGGATTTTTTCATATCAATTTCGAAGAATACAAAAAGACTCATTACGAAATGCAAATTAAAATAAGGTCTGTGCGGATTGTCGCCAAAACAGACAGTCTTCTGTATGGTGGTTTTTTCGGGGAAGTGGGCGAAACAAGAGAGCAACCCACTAATTCAATCAATAAAATCTCAAACAATTGGAATTCCATAAATTTCGAATATTCATCACCATTGTATGTTGCGCAGAACAGTGTCGAATATAGTTACATATTGGAAGGTTATGACAAAAACTGGTCTGCATGGTCAAAAAAAGCAGAGAAGGACTATACAAATATTCCTGCAGGCAAATATACTTTCCGCGTAAAATCAAAAAGTAACGGTGTAAATGAATCAGCCATTTTCAACTATTCATTTACAATATTGCCTCCCTGGTACTCCACCATCTGGGCGTTCATCATATACGCAATCCTGTTTATAGGTTTCAATTACTTCTTTTTTAAATGGCTGCACAAACAATACTTGAACCAACAAAAAAAACATGAGAAAGAGCAGAAAAGACTTCAATATTTGCATCAATTGGAACTCGAAAAATCCGAGAAGGAAATTGTGAAATTGAAAAATGAAAAACTGGAGTCTGAGATCAGGCATAAGAACAAAGAATTAGCTTCGGCTGCTATGCATTTGGTCCAGAAGGGAGAACTGCTTGGCAACGTAAGGGAAGAGCTGGTACGGCTAAGAAAGGTTTCTGACGGGGATGGTTCATCGGCAGAATTAAAGAAAATGCTCAAGATACTGAACGAGGAAAATAAGATGGATAAGGATTGGGAACAATTCGCAGTTCATTTTGATAATGTGCACAGCGACTTCCTGCGTATCCTGAAAAATATATATCCCAATTTAAGTGCTCATGAACAGAAACTAAGCGCATATTTGCGTATGAATCTGTCCAGCAAAGAAATTGCACAGTTAGAGAATATCTCATTTCGCGGGGTCGAAATCAGCCGTTATCGCTTGAGGAAGAAATTAAAAATCCCCACTGGAACAAACCTGTTCGACTTTCTGANNAAATGGAAATTTTCCAGAGATCAAAAGCGAAATAAGTTATGAGCACGGTCACTGACTTAATCTTTCAAAAATGAATTTCGGAAAAATAATTATTGGATGCATTTAAATATTATATATCACTCTAACCACATCAACACTATATCACCTAAATAAAAAACATGAAATGGCACATCACTCCTACAACAATATCGATATCAGGATACCTTTTTGGGCTTATTAAATTTTTATGTTTGTAACTTTTCTAAAATTATTGATGCTTTATGTATAAAAAAAAATTTTACAGTCCGATGTTTGTAACAGTCCTTCTTGCAGGGACGTTATTATCGTTTGAAAACCCTCCTGCTGTTTCTGGTGAACATCCAACTCTTGCAATCGGGGCATCTGCTCCCGATTTTAAATTACCTGCTGTCGACGGAAAAAATTATAGCCTTGCTTCTTTCAATGATGCAAAAATCCTTGTTATCATTTTCACATGCAATCATTGCCCAACCGCTCAGGCTTATGAAGACCGAATCATACAACTGACAAAAGACTATGCTAATAAAGGAGTGGCCCTATTGGCCATCATGCCAAATGATCCTACGTCAATCAGATTAGATGAGTTAGGTTATACGGATATGGGCGATAGTTTTGAGGAAATGAAAATGAGAGCAAAAGAAAAACATTTCAATTTCCCTTATTTGTAT
>PLCH01000506.1:2188-3120 GCA_003135585.1 Chitinophagaceae bacterium | reverse complement strand
ATAGACGATGTTGAAAAACCAACAAAAGCACCTAACAACCTCGATGCACGGAATGCCATTAATGCATTACTGAATAATAAACCAGTACCGGTTGCAACAACCAAAGTATTTGGCTGTTCGATTAAATGGGCGGAAAAAAGCGATTGGATCTCAAAAGCAAAAGAAGACTGGGCGAAAGAACCTGTAAAACTGGATACCATTGGCGAAGATCAAATCAGAGAACTGATCAAAAATAAATCAGGCAAGTTGCGCCTGGTCAATGTTTGGGCTACCTGGTGTGGGCCCTGTGTGGCCGAATTCGGTGAACTGGTTACGATGAACCGAATGTATCGCAGGCGTGATTTTGAGTTTATTAGCATCAGTGCAGACGAGCCAGGAAANNCTTCGAACTCTAATTATATTTTCAGCATGGACGACAAATACAAGCTGATCGAAGCAATTGACCCGAAATGGCAGGGCGCTCTCCCGTATACATTATTGATCGAGCCAGGTGGCAAGATCGTATATGCGAAAGACGGGGCCATTGATCCGGATGCTCTAAAACACGCTATTGTAGAAGATCCGACTATTGGGCGTTATTATTAAATTTTGTGTCATGCAACTCGTGGCTCCAAATAAATATCATTTCAGGATATTCATTCCATTTGGGCTGAAAAATAAAATTTTTTGCCGGATTTAGGAGCTGGCAAAGATTATTCAATCATTTTCAGAACCTTCAAAAAATAATATATGAAACTTGCAAAACTCTTTTTTATTTTTTTATTAATTCAAATATTTTTTTATTATAATGTGATAGCCCAGCAAAAGCAATTCAAAGCGCTTATAGTGACTACTACCAGAGGCTGGCATCACGAATCGCTGCACTCGGGTGTTATTGCCGTCCAGGAATTAGGTAAGAAGAATTTTTTTGATGCGGTATTG
Organism: Chitinophagaceae bacterium; assembly: GCA_003135585.1. Classification (GTDB taxonomy): domain Bacteria; phylum Bacteroidota; class Bacteroidia; order Chitinophagales; family Chitinophagaceae; genus Puia. The sequence continues at coordinate 2,199 of PLCH01000506.1, read as the reverse complement.
TTTGAAAACCC
>PLCH01000506.1:0-2168 GCA_003135585.1 Chitinophagaceae bacterium | reverse complement strand
ATATTTTTGATTCAGCCCAACAAAAAGTGATGGAACGATTCATTCAGTCCGGAAAAGGATTTGTAGGTATCCACAGCGCGTCTGATACAGAATATGATTGGGAATGGTATACCAAAATGGTAGGAAGGATGTTCCATATCCATCCTGTCATCCAGACAGCGAAGCTAAATGTTATAGATAATACTTTTCCCGGGCTCCAGGGTTTCACCGGCAATAAATTGTGGACCGACGAATGGTACGAATTCGGGCCCGAAAAAGTATCAGGACTCAACTATATCATGTCAGTGGATGAAACCTCCTACAACCCTAATGTACAATGGGGTGATAAAAAGGGCGTAGGAATGGGAAAGTTACATCCGGTTGCATGGTACCATAATTATGATGGCGGCCGTTCTTTCTACACTTCACTTGGCCACATGCCTGCAATCTTTAGCGATCCTTCATTTTTGAATTTTTTATATGCAGGCATTTTTTGGGCTGCAACGGGAAAAAAATAANNCAAATAAAAAAGCAATTAATGATACCAGTAAAAGCTTATGCAGCACAAAGTCCCACTTCCCTTCTTGCTCCATTTCATTTTGACAGAAGGGATTTGAGAGAGTACGATGTGCTGGTTGATATTTTATTTTCAGGCATATGCCATTCTGATTTGCATCAGGCAAGAGATGAATGGGGTGGCTCCCTATACCCGATGGTTCCGGGGCATGAAATTGTAGGTAAAGTAATCAGAACGGGAGAAAAGGTAACTAAATTTAAAACCGGCGATACATCAGGAGTTGGCGTAATGATAGATAGCTGCCGGGTATGTAACCCCTGTAAAAGTTATATGGAACAGTATTGTCAGGAGGGAATGACGGGCACCTATAATGGCTATGAAAGAGATAAGGTTACGATAGCGCAGGGCGGCTACAGCACACAAATCGTTTGCGATGAAAGATGGGTGTACCAGGTTTCTGATAAGCTGAACCTTGCAGGTGTTGCACCCTTGTTATGCGCGGGCATCACTACTTATTCGCCGCTGAAATATGCCAACGTTGCGACCGGCGATAAAGTGGCGGTTGCAGGCTTAGGTGGCCTGGGCCATATGGCGGTGAAATTTGCCGTGGCCATGGGTGCGGAAGTAACCATGTTAAGCACTTCTCCTTCAAAGGCGAAGGATGCCAGGGAACTGGGCGCTCACCATTTTGTTTTAAGTACTGATGAAGGCGCCATGGAAAAAATGAAAAGTAGTTTTGATGTGGTACTCGATGCCGTTAGTGGCAATCATGATTATGAAATATATCTAAAATTGCTTAATGTTAGTGGTAAATTACTGGTAGTGGGTTTACCAAAAGACGAACCTAAGGTAAACCCGTTTGAACTGATAAAAAATCGCCGCAGTATTATTGGCTCTATGATCGGGGGAACCGTTGAAACGCAGGAAATGCTCGACTTTTGTGCTGAAAAAAATATTACAGCGGATGTAGAAGTAATCCCCATGCAATATATCAACGAAGCCTATGAACGTATGTTGAAGAATGATGTAAAGTATCGCTTTGTAATTGATATGGCCAGCTTGAAATAGTGTTTAGGGCAAGATATTGCTAAGTGTAGTATACTTTTTATTTGCAGACCTTTGCAATTATCAATTCTTTCCGGCGAATTTTGAATATTACGATTCCAAAGGGAGCCAGAATTTTGTGTATTGATTGCAGATCGGAGGGCTCATAATAAGAGTGGAAAATCCATGTGCCTTGACCCCATCCGCCACACAAATTTAGCCATAAATAATGCCGGTTTAAAGGGTCCAATCTTGCTGGATTTTCCACAGGGCTACTATATGGATATAAAAGTATTCCAAAAAATTTGGGTAGACCAGCTTGCAAGAAAATCTGACATTGAAGATTTAGCAGACCGAATGCGAAAATTTGCTAACCGCTAACTTATGGTCATTATTGTACACCGACATATTTACAACTTGAAAATTCAACTGTTTTGAAAATAGGAATTATTGCTAACATTTATACGCCGAAATACTAATCAAAAACGCCAGCAGGCAACGTGCGGTTGCAGATGCACAACTATCAAAGAAAAAATAGTTAAGATCAAAATCCATCAGAATTGTTTCAATATACGGATAAGAAACAATTTCGATTAACCTTACTGAATTTCAGTTGCAAGATTTCTTA
>PLCH01000183.1:2038-31100 GCA_003135585.1 Chitinophagaceae bacterium | reverse complement strand
GATAATATCAAGGCAATTCTTGAAATGACAGACCTCCCGAAAACTGCCCAGAAAGCCAGATTGGAAGCATTGCTGGATGAGTTTCGCTTGCACCATGTCCGCAAAAATAATGGTGATTCCCTCAGTGGGGGAGAACGCAGAAGGACTGAAATTGCAAGAGCGCTGGCGGTCGATCCTAAATTCATTTTGCTTGACGAACCATTTGCGGGCGTGGATCCTATTGCGGTGGAAGATATTCAGACGGTGGTGGCCCGTCTGAAATTTAAAAATATCGGTATTCTGATTACCGACCACAACGTGAACGAAACCCTCTCCATATGTGACCGGGCTTACCTTTTGATAGAAGGGAAGATTTTCAAGCATGGTACAGCCGAAGAACTGGCAGAAGATGAACAGGTTAGACGATTATACCTAGGAAAGAATTTTGAATTGAAACGCAAGGACTATTTGCACGACGAGGTCCGAAAGGAAAATGAGTTTAACCACAGTAATCCATGAACTTTTGGCAAATTCCTTCTTTTCCGGCCCAATACTAAACAAGACTAACAATTTGTAGTATTTTGCCTGTCAATGAGGTTACTCAGTCCCACAATATCAAGGTTGGCCCGACTACGCATCTGGCAGATTGAACAGTGGATGCAAAATCCTGTCGCGATTCAAAGGGAAGTATTGCAACACCTCGTTACATCTGCTCAATACACCGAATTTGGCCGGAAATATGATTTTTCAAAACTTTTTTCAATAAGAGAATTTAAACTGTCCGTTCCTATTCATGAATATGATGATATCAAGCCTTATATCAGGCGCATCATGAATGGAGAAGAGAATATCCTTTGGAATACACCCATAAAATGGTTTGCCAAGAGTAGCGGAACCACCAGCGATAAGAGCAAGTTTATCCCTGTAAGCGAAGAAAGTCTCCAGGATTGCCATTTTAAAGGTGCCAAGGATGTACTTACGATGTATTATAATTTTAATCCCGATTCCGATCTGTTGACCGGCAAAGGACTTGTGATNNCTGAACGAGGATATTCATTACGGGGATCTGAGCGCTGTATTATTGCAAAATTCTCCATTCTGGGGAAATTGGATCCGCACGCCAGAACTAAGTATTGCCCTGCTGGATGAATGGGAAGATAAAATTGAAAGGCTGGCACAGGGTACGATTCACGAAAATGTAACTTCCATATCTGGTGTTCCTACCTGGACCATGGTATTGATTCGAAGAATATTGGACATTACGGCTAAAAACACTTTGACTGACGTGTGGCCTTCACTTGAGTTGTGCATTCATGGCGGAGTTTCTTTCACCCCATACCGGGAGCAATTCCGCAAACTCATCGGCAAGGACATACATTACCTTGACATGTACAATGCCAGCGAAGGTTTTTTTGCTGCACAAACCGATCCCAAGGATGATGGCATGCTGCTTTATGTTGATCACGGTATTTTTATGGAGTTTATGCCTGTTGAAGAATATGGTAAAACAATTCCAGAGACAATTGGCCTGCAGGATGTTGAAATAGGGAAAAATTATGCCCTTGTTATCAGCACAAATGCGGGATTGTGGAGGTATCTTCTGGGCGATACTTTATACTTTACTTCACTTAAACCCTTCCGCATCAAAATAAGCGGGAGACTGAAACATTATATCAACACATTTGGAGAAGAGGTTATTGTTGATAATTCTGACAGAGCCATTGCCTTAGCCTGCGAAAAAACCGGAGGGGTTGTGAATGATTATACTGCGGCACCGGTATACTTTGGTGAGAACAGCAATGGAGCGCATGAATGGCTGATTGAATTTGAAAAGGGACCTGATAATCTGAGCCATTTTGTATATGAACTGGATAATGCTTTAAAAAATGTCAACAGCGATTATGAAGCCAAACGTCATAAGGATATTGCCCTGAGAATGCCCATTGTACATATTTTAAAAAAAGGAGTATTTGCGGGCTGGCTGAAGAGCAAAGGAAAGCTGGGAGGGCAACATAAAGTCCCTAGGTTAAGCAATACCCGCGTATACGTGGATGAAATATTATTATACTCTCAAACTAGGTTTGGTCCGCAATCAACTAAATAGGATTCTGAGCCTGCGCAAGCTTGCCTTCCACTGTAAATAAGGCAACAATTATTAAACTTATAAAAGAAGAGGTATAGAATAGATAGAGATAGGGCACATCAATAAATCCATAAAAAACAACCACGCTGATTTTCAATACTGCCAGAGGGATATTTGATAATGTCTGTTTTTTANNATGCAAAATTGCCACCCTCCCCGGACCAAAAAATTTTGCAAATCCCAGACTTTCATAGAAAAATTCAGGATTCCTCTCCCAAACCAATTTTGCATAATCAATGTAATGGGCGGGAAACTTCAACAACCGTGAAAAAGGCTCCCAACCAAAAGGTAAAATGAATAAAATCAATAGACACGCAAATCCGGTGCCCGCAAAAATAAATGCCTGTTTTTTATTTTTGGTTAGGAATAAATAAGAAATAAAGGTAGGGATCCAGCCAATGAGCGCATACCTGCTTAACAAACATAAAGAAGCTGCAAAGCCAATCAATAAAATATTATTCGAGGACAGGGCAAGTACGAGCAAGACATAATAGGCTACCACCACCCCTTCTTCTGTCATGCTTATAAAACTATGAATCTCTTCTGTAAGCAGCCACGAATAGAGAATCAGACCAATGAATAATANNGAATACCGCCACCCAGCGCATATCAAAATGTAAAAGAATGGATAAGGTAAAGGGGAGCCACATGGCCGGAAGATAGATGGGATTTGTTCCTTCCCATATTTCCGGAATATTGTCGTATACCTGCTTCCAGTGCCCTTCTATAAACCGCTGATCCATTATCCTGATCACTGGTAACATGTCCGCATATTCGATGTCCACAGGAATTGAATCCATCCAATATCTTGAAACCTGATAGGTAACGAATCCCATGACACAGGTAATCAGGATTTTGATGTAAGTGTGCCTTGTATTAAATTTTGCATATTTTAGTCTTGGGAAACTTGCCGGCGGAAATAATAATATCAGGATGGCAATGCTTATTCCTGCAGCAAAGTGAACGATGGAATATAGGGGCGAATAAAGAGGTATTTTAAGACAATACGTTGCACAAAGTGTCTCCACGGCAACTGCAACAAAAAGCCCGGTTCTTAGTTTGGTTTGGCTGAACATAAATGGAAAACTGACAAATAAATATATTTATTTAAAAGCAAACGCCTGAGTTAATATATTTGACAATAGTTAATGCTCATCTCTTATGAAATTGTTGGAAGGAAGAACCGCTATCGTAACGGGAGCCACCCGCGGAATTGGTGAAGCCATTGCCCTTAAATTAGGCGAACACGGGGCACATGTTGCTTTCAGTTATGTAAATGCCAACAGTACGGAAAAAGCAAATGACCTGTGCGATAAATTAACAAGCCTGGGCGTGACAGCCAAGGCGTATCAAAGTAATGCAGGAGATTTTTCGGAGTGCGGATTATTTGTAGAAAATGTATTGAAAGAATTCGGAACTGTGGATGTCTGTGTAAACAATGCAGGTATTTCCAAAGACAATTTGTTGTTGAGAATGACCCCTGAACAATGGGACGAAGTAATGAATATTAACCTGAAAAGTGTGTACAATATGACAAAGCTTGTAATCCGGCCGATGATGAAGGCGAGAAGAGGTTCTATCATAAATATGAGTTCCATTATCGGTATCCGGGGGAACGCCGGTCAAAGCAGCTATGCAGCTTCAAAGGCGGGAATCATTGGTTTTTCCAAATCGGTTGCACATGAATTAGGCAGCCGGAATATCCGGTGCAATGCCATTGCACCTGGTTTTATCGAAACGGATATGACACAGTATCTTAAAGATCCTGAGACTTCAAAAGCTTATCTGGCAAAAATTCCTCTTGGCCGTTTTGGCACAGCAGAAGAAATTGCCAATACAACATTGTTCCTTGCATCAGACCTGAGCAGCTATATTACAGGGCAGGTTATCAGCACCTGCGGAGGGTTAAATATATAATTCCACATAGCTTTTTGATCTTAAATGGTCGTGCTATTTAGTTTTTTCTTTTGGAGAGATAAGCATGCCATAGCAGCATAGCCGCTATCGACCGGTACGGCCTCCAGTTTTCAGCCAAATTCAATATTTCAGGCTTTGAGACATGAGGGTGCAATAGTTTTACCTGTTTCACACTATTCACAAGCGCCAGGTCGCCAACCGGAAATACATCATTGCGATGAAGGGCCATCAAAAGATAAACATCCACCGTCCAGTCACCTATACCCTTGATGACTTTCAATTTTTGCCTTATAATTTCTTCAGGATACCCGCTCAGTTTTTTTAGGTTCAGTTCTTTGGAAAGAATGGACTCGGCCAGATGTCTTGCATAGACTATTTTCTGCCTGCTGAAATAACAGGATTTCAATTCAGCATCGCTTAAAGCCATTAATTTTTTTGGGGTGAGTGTACCGATTTTTTCTTTCAGCTTATTCAATGCAGCTTTAGCGGAAGCCAATGAGACCTGCTGCTCGAGGATGATATGGATCAGTGTGGCAAAACTAGTGGACCTTGACCACAAAGGAGGATAGCCGTATTGTCGAAGGATGATTGCCAGGTCTTTGTCCTTGCCTGCAACATGGTCGCAGCATTGTTTAAAATTTTCCTTACTGAAAACGGCGATCATTCTGAAACAATTTAAAGGTCCTTAAGACNNCTTTAGCCTGGTAATCGCATCCCTTGCGAAATCGCTGAGCACCAATCTGCCACTGATGGCGGCCCGCTCAATTAATAAATCATCCCAATGTTCGGTATCCCTCCAGGTGGTTTTTTTTAATTCGGCCATGGCATCCGGGCTGGAATGAGAAAGTGTGTGAGCCAGCCTGCGGACTGATTCATCCATGTCTGTATTTGTGGGATGCAGTTCCGCGTAAATCCCTTTTCTTCTGGCCCAGTCTGCACTGCGCCAAAGTGTAGAGTCAATTGCCAATTGACTAAAACTAGAAATACCCATTTTTCTTTCAAGGACAGGACCCACGACAAAGGGGCCGATACCAATTGCAAGTTCGCTTAATTTAACATCGGCACCTTCAACGGCAATCGCGTAATCTGCAGCGGCGGCTAATCCAACACCACCCCCCACGCATTTACCCTGTATACGCGCTATGATTAGCCTGGGGCATTTTCGCATGGCATTGATTACATGGGCAAATCCGCTAAAGAAACGCAAACCATCTTCTTTGTTTTTTATTGCCAGTAACTCATCAAACGATGCCCCGGCACAAAAGGCTTTATCCCCTCCGGACCTGAGGATGGTTACATTCGTATCCTCCGCATATGCCGCACTGTGAATTTCATTTGCAAGTTCTTCCAGGATTTTGCCTGGAAGGGAGTTACTCTGCGGATGAAAAAACTCTATGGAAGTAATCGCATTGTGTTTTTCAACTTTAACATAACCATCCTTGATCTCATGTATCATATCGATAGTGTTTGAACAGCTGGCAACCAACCAGTATTCCTTTTTATTGAATTTTTTTTCTGACGAGGGTAAGAATGGTCGCTATCGCCACNNTCATCGGATACCTCCACATACCATTTTACCACGCCCGAAGCTATGGAAGTGCCTTCTTTTTTTTCCTGCTCTTTTTTTTCTTTACAGGTCAGCTTTACACCAAGTGTGGTGCCGGCGTATACCGGTTTTAAGAAACGGCATTCTTCCAAACCATAATTCAGTAACACAGGTCCTTTTTTTGCATCAACGAACAATCCCGCAGCAGCACTCAGGATAAAATAACCGTGGGCTACTGGTTTTTCAAAGAGGGTTCCTTCCAGAGAGGTATGATCCGTATGCGCATAAAAATGATCCCAGGTTATATTGGCAAAGTTTACAATATCTGCTTCGGTAACGGTGCGTTTGTGAGTAGTTAGGGTATCCCCAATTTTCAGTTCTTCAAAATATTTTTGGAAAGGATGTTTTTCGCTTTCTGTCTGCTGTCCATGGGGCTGGTAAACATTGGTAATATGCGTAATAATTGTGGGAGAGCCTTGGACAGCTACCCGCTGCATATAATGTTTGACTCCCCGTATTCCTCCCATTTCTTCACCTCCGCCTGCGCGGCCGGGACCTCCATGCACCAACAATGGGAGAGGCGAGCCATGACCTGTATTTTCTTTTGCACATTCCTGGTTCAATACCAATATTCTTCCGTGATGAGTAGCTGCACCCAGTACGTATTGTTTTGCAAGACCTGGACTCGAGGTCACAATAGAACTGCACAAAGATCCCTTACCTTTTTTTGAGAGCTCAATAACTTCCTCCATATTGCTGTAAGGCATGAGGGTACTTACCGGGCCAAATGCTTCAACACTGTGCGTTTCTTCCCTGGCAAAAGGTTTTTCATTGACCAATAACACCGGGCTCATGAAAGCGCCTCTTTCTGCATCTGCGTCGATTACCTGGACGCTGTCGAGGGAGCCATAGATGATTTGTGAAGAGGCCAATAATTTCTGCACTTGGGCTTTCACTTCTTCTCTTTGAATTTGACCCGCTAAGGGGCCCATCCTTACTTTTTCATTTTCCGGGTTACCGATTGTTGTCTGTGATAAGGCTTTGCTTAAGGCATTCGCGGTAACTTCCATTTTATTCTGAGGAACAAAAATCCTCCTGATCGCCGTGCATTTCTGTCCTGCTTTCGCCGTCATTTCTTTTCTTACTTCTTTAATAAAAATATCCCATTCAGGCATGTCCGGTCCTACGTCTTCTCCCAGTACAATACAATTAAGCGAATCGGCTTCCATGGTAAAAGGAATATTTTCCCTTAGAAGGTTCGCATTGGATTTCAAGAGTAAACCGGTTGAAGCAGAACCAGTAAAAGTCACGGAATCCTGCGAAGAAAGTTTATCTAAAATATCGCCCGCACTCCCACAGATCAGTTGCAGAGCGCCTGCCGGCAGAATATCCGAGGCAATTATTTCTTTTACAACCGCCTCCGTAAGAAAAGAGGTAAGGGTGGCGGGTTTGACGATTGCGGGAACACCTGCCAGCAGATTCACGGCTATTTTTTCAAGCATGCCCCATACCGGGAAATTAAAAGCATTGATGTGAACGACCACTCCTTCCTTAGGAACCATAATATGTTGCCCGATGAAAGTATGGGCTTTACCCAGGTTCAAAGGCTCCCCATCGATAAAAAAAGTCTCGTCTGCGAATTTTCTTCTTAAAGATGCATAAGAAAATAAATTGCCGATGCNNATCCAGCTATCTGCTTTTGTGGCGCCCGTTTTATAGCTTATAGGGTAGAATTTCCCGAGTTGATTTTGCAGGTGAATTGCAAGGGCCTTTAACATCCTGCCTCTTTCCGGAAAAGTCATTTTGCGCAAGGCCGGATTGCCAATTTTTCTTCCATACTCCAAAATAGCTCCGAAATCAAGCCCTATTGTAGTTGCTTGGGCAATTGCTGCGCCTGTTACGGCATTGTTCAGGGTCTGGCCATCCCCGTCCCCGGTTATCCATTTACCGGTAACATAATTTTCGAGTTTAACCATATCTGGTAATTGATGCCGACAAAATTACTTAAAAGGCCAGTTCACAGAAGGATAAGTTAATTCNNGTGCATGCAAGGATCAAAAAATTATCTGGCAGGAGAAGACAGGGAGAAAAACTAATAATGATAAGGTTACGCGGCAATTCTTTTATCAATTTCCTTGCAAAGGGCATCAAAAATTTGATCAATACTGCCCTCTCCTTTTATATAGACTACCTTCTGGTATTTGCTATAATATTCAGCCACCGCGGCCGTTTTTCGTTCATATTCCTTTATGCGTGCGCTGATGATTTCTTCATTGATATCATCCATTCTGCCGGAGGTGAGTCCGCGGTTAAGAAGCCTTTTTGTAAGCTCCTCCACGGATACCTGTAAGGCTAAAACGATCGCTATTTCGGTATTCTTTTGTATCAACAGCTTATCCAATGCTTCTGCCTGTGCAGTCGTACGGGGAAATCCGTCAAACAGGAAGCCGTTTGCCTGTGGATTGTTGTCCAATGCAGAGCTGATCATTTCAATCACCACTTCATCGGGAACCAATTGGCCTCTTTCCATAAAACTCTTGGCCGCAAGTCCAAGAGGAGTCTGACCGTCAATTTCACTACGAAGTAAATCGCCGGTACTCAGGTGTTTTAATCCGTATTTGGCTATAAGCCTTTCAGATTGTGTTCCTTTCCCGCTCCCCGGCGGGCCAAATAAAATTATATTGAACATAATGCTTACTAACCTTGATGTGGACAAATATAATATACAGTCGTTAAAGTTCACTTAACATTTTAGGGATTTCCTTAAATATGACAGCAATGGTTAAGGCCCCATCTTCTAAAAGGGATGTTAATAAACCCGATTGTCTCCGGCCGGACAAACTGGCTGAACTTTGTACTCGTAATTTTGTTGTAATTAATTTATCAATGAACAAGATAATCAGAAATTCCTATATAGTGGTACTTGCTTTTGTACTCCAGTGCTGTACCTATTCCCAATCTTCCAACAATCACAAATTAAATAGAATGGATAACAATAGAAATAATCCTGTTTACTCTCGCAACGATTCATCCAAGGTAAATCTCAGCAATGAGGAGTGGAAAAAGATTCTTCCTGGGGATATTTACGAAGTCGCGCGTGGGAAAGGTACTGAGCGTCCCTGGTCAAGCCCATATGAAAACTCCCATGAAATAGGAACTTATTACTGTGCTGTTTGCGGCAATCCACTATTCAGAAGTGATACCAAATTTGAGAGTGGTTGTGGCTGGCCCAGTTTTTATGAGCCTGTAAGTAAAGGGAGTATTATTTATGACAACGACAATTCATTTGGCATGGAAAGGACCGAGGTAATGTGCGGTAGATGTAAGTCACATTTGGGACATGTTTTTAAGGACGGTCCTCCACCTACGGGTCTGCGTTATTGTATCAATGGTGTGGTATTGGATTTTGAAAAAGCGAAGGCCGCTGGAAGGAAATACGATGCTGAAAAGAAAAACCCTTCATAGGTAGATGCATGGGAAATAAGAAAAGTCCTGTTATAAATTGGGCTTTTCTTATTACATTAATTCACACTTTCTTCATATCTATATTGATAGTGATATCAATGTTTTTCCCAACCACGAGGCCACCTGCTTCTGTTGTTTTATCCCATTTGAGATTGAAATCAAAACGGTCAATACTGGTTTTTGCCTTAAAACCAACATGGGTTCCTCCCATGGCGTTTACCATCCCGCCATATGTTACATCAAACACTACAGGCTTTGTAATATCCCTGATCGTCAGGTCGCCAGTTAATTTATATTTATTGTTACCCAATGGCTCGAAAGACTTACTGACAAATTTCATTTGCGAGAACTTTGCCGCATTAAAGAAANNTGATAGAGCTTACCTCCACCGTGAAGGAAATTTTAGCATCTGAAAAATCCGGTTTGGAACTTTCCATCATCCCGTCAAAAGAATTGAACCTTCCTTCGACATCCGAAACCACCAGATGGGATACTGAAAAAATCACATTACTATGGGTTTTATCGAGTTTCCATACAGTTGGTTCGAAAGGCAAAGAAAATTTATTTACCGGCTGGACAACGGCTGTATTGGTCGTCTTTGAAAAAGGCCTGAAGGCAAAAATCGCCAGCATCATCAAAGGAACTAGGGCTATTTCTTTCATGGTTTTAATTTTTAAAGTTTAAACATTGATAAAGTTACTGTTTTTTTAAGCTCTGCAAACATTTTAATTTTCCCGGATAAAAAAGATTCATTTTTAGAGTACTGTTTTCACTTTTAACAAGAGTACTCCGTGGGACGGGATGGGGCCGCTAAAAGAACTGCTAAATATACCCAAATCCTTTTGACGCCAGACATCACGAATTTTCAAATGTTCAGGTAATTGAATCTCTGAAAAATGAAAGGTCTCTCTCCCTGCTTTGTCTCCAAGGTTGAAAATGCCTATGGCCTTCGTCCCGTCATCCAGGTCTTTTACCCAAATCTGCCAATTATCTTTCTCTAACATTTTTCGTGCCTGTTTGCCTAAAGCGTCCTGGTCGATAGCCAAAACTTCATCGTTTGACAGAAGATTCAGGGTAAAATCATCAGACTGGCTAAGATCGCAACCAATTAAAAGGGGCGCAGACAACAACGACCACAGACTGATATGGGTATATTGCTCATCCGGGGTCAGGCGGGTGTCATGCAAGCCCGGGCCCCAGCCGACTTTCCCTACAATGAGCATGTCGGGATCATTGAAATGGCCTGGTTTGGAAAAAGCTGAACTTTTATCCTGGCTAAAACCGATAGAAGATAAACTTCCCCAGTTGTCGGAGATATCTCCGGTTGTTCTCCAGCTGTTCCCTCCGACTTCTGCCCCCCATTTCCAAACATCTCCCATTCCATATTGGCACAAACTGAAAATAATATCGCGGTTATTTTTGTTCAGTGCCTGCCGCATGACGAAATAAGGCTTTTTGTAATCTTCAAGAGAAGGGTTGGGGGGAGCGACCTGGCTATAGGAGCACCAATCATATTTAAGATAGTCAATTCCCCACTGAGCATAAGTTCTGGCATCTTGTTCTTCGTGCTGGTAACTTGCAGCATAACCCCCGCAGGTTAATGTTCCCGGGGAAGAATATATGCCAATTTTTAATCCAAGAGCATGAACATAATCGGAAAGTCCTTTCATATCGGGGAATTTTTTATTGGGCAGAATTTCCCCTTCTCCATTTCGTTTATCTTCCCAGCCGTCATCGATATTTATGTAAGACCAGCCGTGATCCGCTAATTTTTCAAACATGACTTTTGCAGAAGCTTTTACCTTTTCATCACTCACACTTAATCCCCAGCAATTCCAGCTATTCCAACCCAGTACAGGCGTCAATCCGATATTTTCACCGCAGACAATGGTAAAATTTTTAGAGCCAGAACCTTTTTGATTTTTTGCAATCAATTTTATTTTGAAATCTCCTTTGGTGGAAAGACTGCCCGTAATGATCCCGGTTTGTTTGTCTANNCTCCAGGGGTTTATTTCCTGTAGCAGGAATCTTGTATTGAAAAGGAGCACCCGGCCTGACACCAAAAACGCGGGCTCCGTTAATCTTCGGAGTGGAAAGGGGAGCCGGCGTCAAGATATAGGGTATTCCTTCTGTGGCAGAAAGCTCTTTTTTGCTTCTCCCTTCTTCAAAATTGTATATCACCTCATAAGACTTATTTTCAGGCAATACGGCGTTGTAAGTATATTCAAAAGGTCTGTCTTTCGCAAAGTCGACACCCACGGTTTGTTTGAATATGGTAATCCCTGAAATGGGATCCGATATACTGATTCGAAACTTTCCTGTAAAATCATATTTTTCACTTGTGGATTCAAGGATGACTTTCTTTGAAACTTTTTTATTTGGTCCGTACCGAAAATTATTGTCGCTTTTGTTGATTACTACATAATCCGTAACATCCATCACGCTGATTCCGTATTTACCGTCATACATTCCGCCATCACCACCTCCGTCCCAAACCCTTACCGAGATGACATTTTCCTTATCCCATAAGATCCGGGGATCATTTAATGCCAAAGCATAAGAACGTTGAACATCATAGGGGCCTTCTTTTATGTCGACTTTTTTTCCTGCATTTTTGCCGATCATGGATCCGTTCAGATAAACTTCGTCCCCATCATCAATCTTCCCTAAATCAAATCTCAATTTTTCTTTCAGGAAGGCCTTTTCTTTTATAGAAGAAGGAATAAGAATATGCAACCGGTACCAGGCAAATCCGTCATAATTACTATAACCCTGGGCTTCCCAGGCCTTGCCAATTTCTATCAAAGACCAGTCGCTGTCATTTAATTTGGGGTTTGCCCATTCGGGCTGGTCCCCTGTTTTAAATTTCCATCCATTCATAATAGGTATATCTTGCGGGAAGGCAGAAAAGGAAGAAAGTACAAGGAAAGGAATGAATAATTTTTGCATGTCAATTTTTTTAGGGAGAACAAGTTACAAAAGACTGGCTGATTATTTATTTTTGCTATTTATTGCCATCTTAGCTCAGCTGGCCAGAGCGGTTGATTCGTAATCAACAGGTCGTGGGTTCGACTCCCATAGATGGCTCCAGAAAATGAAGAAGTTATGCAGATGGTGTTAGAAGGTAAACTTTTATTTGCATACAATTTGCATACAAATTTACTAAAATATGAATCTATTAGAAAGAAATATGCTGATAAAAAATAGATGAATTTGAGGTTGAAATTGTTGATAACAAGGTTCAATTTAATATTTAATAAGTATATCTATTCATTAGGTATAGCGTAAATTTTAGCTAGCAATTGCGGGACAGTAATATCAGAAACAATAACAATACTATTATGCCAGCTAACCATAATCTCATTAACCATTATGAAATATGTATTTGGTTCAATCATTTTTTGCTCCATAACTAATATAGCCTGTAATGGCAAATTCACTGAAAAGAAGAAATCTAAAGAATTTATCCCTGGCACGTACGTTCTTTTTTTTGAAAGCAAATTCACCAAAGGATCAGACACCCTAGTAATAAGCAGGATGGGCGGGAATGCTTATACGATCCTGGACAAAATTTCTTATCACTTTTTAAAAGAGGACATGCACCTTCCAGACGTGCATGAATCCAGACACTATACGGCAGTCTGGGATGAAAAGTACAACATATTAAAGGAGATTAACTCCTATAGGAGCTTCCGTTTTGAGCCTGATAGTAACAAGCTTTACATGGGCAATATCAAATTTGAAAAAGTTAAAAACGATACGCCGGATTTATTTTAACTTGGATAATTTCTCCTTTCAACTAAATTCATCATCAATACGTAAATTAATAGACATGTGCTATTACAACGGCTTACGGGTTATAAGTATTGAACAATGTCCATTTGATTCTATTAGATTTGTTCAGGGCAAGCTCCGTTTAAATAATTGGTGTGGCGTATATTTTATCGTTGATCCAATATCGGGAATGATTTTGGAAGAAGTTGATAATAGATGACTCCTTTCTCTTGGGGAACGGATTGTATGAAATATTAAAATAGGCGGATGGCTGTAAAATTAACACCTACTGAACCCCAATGATAGGGAGGATCAATTAGGTAAATATTCCAGGTTTCGAATTGCCTAGTGGAGCAATCCCAATGGGAAGGCTTATTGAACAATATTTTTTGCTATATCTTATTGCTTGGCATCTTCTGGTCGCTTTTTCTTTGGCATGCGTAATATCGCCCTGATTAATGCAATCGAACCTATAATAATGCCTGTTAGGCCAACTATAGCCACCAATAAAGCAAGCCCTTCCGCTCCACTGCATGATAAAGAGCATGCAAGCCCGGCCAAAAGATATGCAAGACCAACAGCTGCTGCAATTGTTAGTATTATGAGGAATACCTTTGCTGCTACGAAGTTATCTCCTTTTATTTTTGCTTTTGCATAAACTTGTACCTGTTTTATGAATTCGTGCTTTAAGGTCTTTTTTTCAGAGCGGGTAAGCTCATTTCTAGATCTGAATTTTAAGGACCGAAGGATTTCTTCTGCTGTCGAATCCGAACCCTTCGAAGCAAACACCTGATTAACAAATGGATAAGGTAAGGTGCCTACCTTGGTAGCGAAGTATTGCTGTGAGTAAAAGCTAATCATCCAAAAGGTGCAGAATGCCAGGGCAAAGTCACACGATTTTTGAACCAGGTAGATTTTGACCTTATATTTAAACCCGCAAAAGCCTCCGCGTTTCGGATACAGAAAAAAGGCAAANNCGGAGATATTAAGATTAGTCTTGACAAGTAATAAACCTGTCAGCATCCCCACAAAAGCAAGAGCAAAATGAATTAGTATGATTATTAAACGAGCCATTGCTTGGTTTGATTTAGCCCAAATCGATATTTTTATCATAAATTATATTTTAAAGGTTAGTATCCAATTGCATTATTTACTAAACTAAATGGCTTGAGTTTTTATCAAGAGGGCCGATTCAGCGCAATCCTCTCCGGGATCGATAGCCCGTGAGGAATTGGACTTGCAGATACATATTGTCTAGATTCAATTATCCTTCATCAATAACTTTTTGAATCAATTTGGTATTGTCCTTTGTTTTGTTCTTTTATTGTGATCCTAAAAGTGATTACTTTCTTAACTAACGGAAGTGAATCTTTGGCAAGGTTGCAAATCGCTTCCATTTCTCCCATGGATAAAAGGATATGATGCTTCATGATGATCATTTTTTGGGGTAAAAAATTGTAACAAGTCAAAACTAAACCCATTGCAAGGCTATCCCTAATTGATAAATACTATCACTTTTCGGAAATTAATGAATTTCAAGAAGCTAGTATTGAAGTATATGCCCGCTTATGATTTTTTTGCAAAAAATGATTCTAAGTTTACATGTAGAGGCAACATTTACTAAACTCGGCGATATCCAATTGCATATTATACTAAACTAACTGACTCTGGATCTTATACAGGGTTCAATTGCAAACCGAATTTGGGCATCTTTTGTATAACTCTGTTTGCCTTCGCCTCATATTCGGTAAGTGTAAATCTTCAGCATAAAGTGTACAAGTAATTCGGTAAATTAAGCGAGCATTGCAGTTAAATATTAGCTGTAAATTTAGAATGTGTAGACAACTTATTTACCATGAAAATGAAGAATGGCTTTTTTTGTATAACGTTTGTTGCTATATTTTGTTCCTCCATAACTTCAGCACAGAGTCAGCAGCCTGATACCTTCTTTACTGCCATTTCTGTGAATAATGCCATTGAAGTTTATCACAGGATTTTAAATAATGCATCAGGGCTTTACAATGGCGGAGAATATATTAGTTATTTCTTCAATTTTGACGATGGAAGCCCTTATTTTGGTGAGAAAGATTCGGTGCCCGGGTCTATTTTATACGATAGTGTTTTGTACAGGGATATATTCATGAAATATGATGAGGTCAAAGACGCGATCGTAATCTGGAACAATAACGAAGCGATCCAGTTGTTCGATGAAAGGGTCGGCCATTTCAAACTCCTTGATCATTCATTTGTCCGGATCATAAAGGATAATCTCTCAAAGGCTCAAATGAAGACAGGATTTTATGAACAATTGTATTCAGGTAAGATTGCGGTTTTTAAGAAAGTAGTAAAGACCATCATGGTCAAAGCCGATATGACTGATGGTATCTTGAGAAGTATTGAACAAAAAACTTATTATTATTTAAGTACAGCCCGAGGGTATACCCCGATTAATAGCAAGGCTGATTTGACAAAAACCTTAAACGATCACAAAAATGAGATTGGGGAATTCATTAGTTCAAAGAACCTGAGTTTTAAACAGGATCCAGCTGGCTTTCTTGAAAAGGTTGCTGCTTATTATGATACTTTATGATTGCTTATGAAAGATTGTTATAGATTTTTGATCTTTACGGGGCTTTTTCTTAATGGTGTATTTACCGCAGCGGGCCAAAAAATCCCTTCGGCTCTTGTAACAGCCAATTTTAGAAATGCTAATATGGAGCAATTTGTTTCGGAACTGGAGAAACAGACAGGTCTGCATTTTTATTTTGATCCTGATTATATCGACAGTATAAGAATAAATTTGTCTGTCACTTCACAACCTGTAGAAAAAATTATGGATACAGTTTTTGCAGGTTCTGATTTTTATTATTCAATAGATGATGAAGCAGAAATATTTATCTCCAAAGGAGTGAGAATCGGGACAAGCGCTTCATTGAATTCCTTTTCACTGGATAATTCAAATAAGCAAAAACCCGACGAACTAGTCATCCTCAAAGAGAAAGAGCCGGTATTAGGAAAAGTTCAAACCGCCCCGGTAGAGAATAAGGTGATCGAAATAGGAAGCCGCAATTTGATTGGCCCAAAAACAAAAAGGGCGACCGTGGCAGGGTATATAACTGATAGCAAAACCGGTGAGCCGGTCTCCGGCGCATCCGTTTCTGTTGAGGCCTTGAAAACAGGGGTCATTACCGATCAATATGGCTATTTCTCACTAAGCTTGCCAAAAGGGAAAAATACGCTTCTGGTTCAGGGTATCGGTATAAGGGAGACAACCAGGCAAATCATACTGTATGGTGATGGAAAGATTAATATTGAATTGGAAAATATAGTCATGGTCTTACGAAACGTGACCATCACCGCCCAAAAAGTCAGCAATATCCGCAATCCACAGATGGGGCTTCAGAAAANNTTACTGCATTGCCGGGCGTAAAAACAGTTGGTGAAGCCAGCACCGGTTTAAATGTTAGAGGCGGCTCTCCGGATCAGAACCTTATTCTATTTAACGACGTAACTATTTTTAACCCCTCTCACTTCTTTGGCTTGTTTTCCGCCTTGAACCCTGAAATAGTAAAAGATGTGGAATTATTTAAAAGCAGTATACCTGCGCGATATGGCGGCCGTCTTTCATCCGTTTTAAATATTACCGGCAGAGAGGGGAATAAAAAAAAGATTTCCGGCTCAGCAGGCATTGGGGTACTTACCAGCAGACTCAGTATAGAAGGCCCGTTGATCAAGGATAAGTCTTCATTTATTATCGCGGGGAGAACGACCTATGCCAACTGGCTATTGAATTTGTTACCGGATCAGTATAAAAATAGCCGCGCTTCGTTTTATGACATGGATATTAGNNGATATTAGCATTACCCATCAATTAAATAAGAAGAACAGTCTTTATATTACCGGCTACCTGAGCAGTGACCGGTTTAATTTGAATAATGACACTATCTATCAGTATCGCAATAAGAATGTATCTGTTAAGTGGAAACATATTTTCAATAATAAACTAACCGGCATTTTTATTATGGGGTATGACCGCTATGAATATAATATTTCCAGTAACAAGTTGCCATTGACGGCCTATTCACTCAATTTTGATGTTAATCAGACCCATCTCAGAACGCTATTGACCTATTATCTCAATAATAAAAACACGATCGAATTTGGATTAAACTCTATTTTTTATAAACTGCATCCCGGTTCTTACCTGCCGGACAATAAAGCATCTATTGTAACCCCTGACCGCATTCCCCCTGAACAGGCATTGGAAACCGCAGCATTTATTAGTGACCGCCATACTTTCAATTCAAAATTGTCTGCAGAAACCGGCCTGAGATTTTCGATGTTCAATTACCTTGGTCCCCAGGAAATAAATGCATACCCTCCAGGTGTACCCAAAACAGAAGACAATAGAATTGGAGTGATAAGCTATTCTTCGGGAAGATTCATTAAAACATATACTGCACCTGAAGTGCGTATTTCCCTCCGATATTCTTTTGACGATAGTTTTTCTGTAAAAGCCAGTTACAATTCACAGGTTCAATATATACACCTTATTTCGAACACGACCCAAATGGCGCCAACGGATATCTGGAAACTCAGTGATCCCAATATCCAACCACAGTCGGGGGACCAGGTCTCCCTTGGCTTATACCGGAATTTTAAATCAAATACCATAGAAACTTCCGTCGAGATCTACTATAAAAGGCTAAAAAATTATTTGGATTATGCCAGCGGCGCTCAATTGGTCATGAATCACCACCTGGAAACCGATGTGGTGGGGACAAGGGGGAAAGCGTATGGTGTGGAATTCCTGCTCAAGAAAACAAACGGTAAATTAAATGGATGGATCAGTTATACCTGGTCAAGAGTATTTTTAAAAATGGACGATTCTACCGCGGGATCAATTGTCAACAATGGCAGGTATTATCCTGCCAATTACGATATACCGAATGATTTTGCCGTGATCGGAAATTACCGGGTAAGCCACAGATTCAGTATTTCGCTTAATACCACCTACAGTACCGGACGTCCGTTTACGTTGCCAATAGGCAGGTATTATTTTAACAACGCTCCCCGAATATTATATGCGGACAGGAATGCCTACCGGATACCTGATTATTTTCGTGCTGATTTTTCAATGAGTATGGAAGGCAATCACCGGATATTCCAAAAAACGCATAATTCCTGGACGATTGGAGTATACAACTTTACGGCGAGGAAAAATGCTTATTCTGTTTATTATGTTACGGAAAACGGGAGTATCAATGGGTATAAACTTTCCATTTTCGGAAGCGCCATCCCTTATGTCAATTACAATATCAAATTTTAACGACCGCGGTATGAGGCAGTTATTCATCATATTTTCCTTTCTTTTCTTATCTGCCTGTAAGGAACCTTATGTTTCGCCTTACAATTCCCCAAATCTCGGGTACCTGGTGGTGGAAGGCGTCATTAACAGCGGGCCAGGCAATACAACCATCAAATTATCCAGGACCTCTCCCCTTACCGATGGAACCTATGCTATAGAGACCGGGGCGTCCCTGATGGTCATGGATCAGAACAACAGGGCCTATCCCTTATCAGAAATCATAGCCGGCCAATATACGGCAGAGGGTCTGAACCTGGACCCCGGCCTTAAATACAGGCTGCAGATCGATGCCGCCGGAAAGCAATATCTTTCGGACTATGTTGCCGTAAATGATAACCCGCTGATTGACACCATATCGTGGAATTATGCATCCGATGGCTTGCACATTGCTGCAAATACCCATGATCTGCAGAATAAGGCCAAATATTTTCAATGGGATTATGTAGCAACCTGGGAAATTCATTCTGCCTATATACCAGCAACCAAATACTCCTCGAATGACCCTTATTTTGTAACCTATTTTGACCCTATCAAATACTGGTTGAATGACAGCTCGAAGTACAAATGCTGGCAATCCGAGACATCCCAGCAGTTCATTCTAGGGTCAAGCATAATATACAATGTAGACACCCTTTCCAACCCACTTACAGTTATAGAACCCGGGTCGATGAAGTTGAGCGTATTATACAGTATCAATGTCCGTCAATATACTTATTCAAAGGAAGGATATGAATTCCTGCAAAAAATGAAAAGAAATTCTGAACAACAGGGTAGTGTATTCGATGCTCAGCCATCCGATTTGCAGGGAAATATACACTGTGTAACAAAGCCTGATGAGATGGTAATCGGATTTGTTTCTTCCTGTCCCATCCAGGAGAAAAGGGCCTATATAAGCAACGCTGATATTCCTGGCTGGAACTACGTATCGGGCTGTTCATTAATGGTCCAAAATAATGATTCCGCATTTATCAGGGATAATGATTATTATCCAGATGGGGTAACGCCTCATATCCTGCCTGTTAATTATATTACAAGAAATCCTTCTACTCCTCCTCCAAACGGGGTTATTTTCACGTTTACCGCAGCGGATATAGGATGTGTCGATTGCAGCCTCAGGGGAACAAGTGTTAAGCCGGCTTTTTGGCCATAAATGGAGAGAATGCAAATTTGCCAAATGAGCATATGAATAAATACGGATTTTATATAGGCCTTATTTTTATCTACTGTATTTTGCAGAAAGCGAACGGGCAGCAAATTTCACAAAACTTCCCGGCGTCGGCATTTGATACCTGGCGCGCGAATTATTTGCAGGAGAAATTATTTGTGCATACGGACAAGGATCTGTATCTGCCCGGGGAATTGGCATGGTTCAAAATTTATTATGTAGACGGATGTTTTCATAAACCCCTCCAACTAAGTGAGGTTGCCTATTTAGAACTGATCGATCAGTCCAATAAACCTGTATTACAGGTCAAGGTCTCATTAAATGAGGCTGATGGCAGCGGATCGATTTTAATTCCTCCTGAACTCCATACAGGATTCTATAAACTTATTTGTTATACCCAATGGATGAAAAATTTTGATCCCGCTTTCTTTTTTGAAAAGCCACTTGCTATTATCAATACAGAACAAAGCCTCCAGGATAGTGTCTCACCTG
Organism: Chitinophagaceae bacterium; assembly: GCA_003135585.1. Taxonomy (GTDB): domain Bacteria; phylum Bacteroidota; class Bacteroidia; order Chitinophagales; family Chitinophagaceae; genus Puia. The sequence goes on along the minus strand of PLCH01000183.1, from coordinate 11,251 downwards.
TGAGGGATATTTATGATCTCGGGTTTTTCCCGGAAGGAGGAAACCTGGTCAACGGCATCCAAAGTAAAATTGCATTTCAGGTCACTAACCAATACGGAAGGGGAATGGATTGTAAGGGGGTTATCCTTGATGGGGGGAAAGACACCCTGCTCCGCGTTCAAACGCTCAGGATGGGTATTGGGCATTTTGAATTTACGCCCGTTTCCGGTCATGAATATTTGGCCCGGATAATATTGCCAAATGGGAAGACAATTGAAAAACCATTGCCGGCATCATTTGATGATGGAATAACCAANNCATGAGCGGGGAGCAGTAAAAATTGCTGCATTTGTCTTAATGGTGAATGGTCAGGGAAGTGTTTTGGTAGACAAAAATAAGCTCGATGAGGGGATTACCCATTTCACAATATTTAAAAATAATCAACCTATTTGTGAAAGACTTTATTTTGTTTTTCCCGATAAACAATTTCAGATCGCTGCATTTGCCGATTCCGCTGAATATGGGGTCAGAAAAAAAATCAGGATACATATTGAGGCTTCTGACAATAAAGGCTCTCCCATTGCGTCAAAAATGTCTGTATCGGTTTATAGGTTGGACTCTTTACGGACCCCCGATGAAATCAATATTCAGAACTGGCTGCTATTAAGTTCTGACATAAAAGGATACGTAGNNGTAGGGAAGCTGTTATGGATGATCTTATGCTTACTCACGGATGGAGAAGATTTAACTGGAATGATATTCTGCAACAACAAAAGCCAACCTGGAAATTTGCTCCTGAATTCAACGGAGAGATTGTCTCGGCAAGGATCACCGACCAACCAACAGGGCTGCCTATAGAGAAGGCGCCCTTGTTCCTTTCAGTACCCGGGAAGACTACGAGGTTCTGGTCATCGATCAGTGATTCAGATGGGATTACAAATTTTGAAATAAAAAACTCTTTTGGCAACCAGCAATTTATTTTCCAATCCCCGGACAGCCATGCTATGATTAGCTTCATTTCTCCATTTTCATCAAGATTTTACGATCATAAAATCCCCGTACACAATCTTGCTCAAGGCGAACTTGCTTTATCGAAAAGGGAGAGAGCTTATCTTCAGGTACAACATGTATACAATGAAAAAAAGCTCAACAATTTTATTATTAATAAGGAAGATAGCACCCCGTTTTACCTGAAACCGGATGTTGAGTATCTTCTTGACCGGTACACGAGGTTTTCCACGCTGGAGGTGGTGATTCGGGAATATATCAGGGAAATTAATGTTTCTAACTTGGGTGGATCATTTCATCNNCACATGTAAACGATGCACGTAACCGCATCCCTTTTGAACCAGATCCGCTTATTTTGCTGGACGGGGTCGCCATCCTAGATATAAACAAATTTATGAATTATGATCCCCTGAAAATAAAATCCATTGAAGTGGTTACAAAGAAATATTTCCTGGGTGGCATGGGTTATTATGGTATTGTCGACTGCAAAACCTATAAAGGGGATATGAATAGTTATGCGTTGGATCCCCGATCCGTAATCTTAGATTTTGAGGGACTGCAGCAGCAACGGCAGTTTTATTCGCCATCCTATGAAACATCCCAGAAATATTCAAGCAGGTTGCCTGATTTCAGATCCTTATTGTATTGGAACCCGTCATTAAGAACCGGGAATACAGGCACTGAGGATATTGAGTTTTTTTCTTCTGACGCGGCCGGCAGATACGTTGCGGTAATACAGGGTATTTCAGATCAGGGCAATCCGGCGGTAAGAAGTTTATATTTTAAAGTAAAGAAATAGACCCGTGATTTCACGATTTGACCCTTTGACTAATACGCCTTTACTTTATAATCAATGGGTCGTTGGTTCGACTCCCTCAGAGGGCCCAAGTTAATGAAGTAGTTACACAAATTGTGGTAGAAGTTAAAATTAAATTTGCATACAAATTTGCCAAGAAATGGAACCAATTGAATCAAACTAGCAAGGATATTTTTCTTAATATATAGAGTTTTTCTTCTCTTAAACCTTGTCCTGGTTCTTGAATTCATTAAATAAAAACTTGATTTATGAGAACCAAAATGGTTATATTTTTTGTTTTCAATTTTTATATTTCAATTGCACAGCATCCGCTAATTGAATATAAAAATGGTAATGATAAATTTATCGTATTCCTATATAAACATATATTAAAAAAAGGAGTGGATGGTTGGGTTGATTCTAATAACCGATATTTCGATATTATAATGAATTTTGACAGAACTGGAAAACTTATTGAAACTACCATATTGTCTATTGACGATACAATAATAGGCAAGGAGTTTATGAAAATAATTCAACAAACTCAGGGAGATTGGATTAATTATACAGATTCAAATCAAACTTTAGTCTTACCGGTGTCTTGGGAATATGAAAATGATAAAGGAGTAATCCACAAAAAAATAAATACATTAGTAACTGATCGATATGTTAACGGGCAATTGGTAAAAATGACTATTCTGAAACCTCTGGAGATTGGTTTTTTCAAAGCCGTGCATTAATTGGTTGAGCATTCCCATTTCAAAACTAATGGATGAAACCAGTATATAAGTTACTAATGAAATCAAATTGAAATATGAAAGGAAATTCCCGGCTTTTCTTGATTAGCATTCTATTTTTATCTGCCACAATTATCCAGGCGCAGCATTTTACACCCCCATCGCCTCCACCCACCTACAATTTTATGAACTATGGCGGATATTACCGGGGACCTACCACCAATCAAAAACATCACTTCAAGATTGTTTTTAATGACGGAAAAGATACTATCGTCTATACCCAAATTAATGCNNATCAACAAATCCCTTAGTAAAAAAGATTCGGCCTATAAAACAAGGATTTATCCTTCGCAAACAAAATACATTTCCCGTATCGATATAGTTACACGTAAGGAATATACAGGGTCGCCGCGAGACAGCTGCTGGCTTTTCCCATTGATCAATGGGAAAATGAATGCCTACTCCCGTATGGCCGAGCACGATGCAGACGATTGGTCCGTCCAGTTCATTCAAGTGGACAATGGTCCGATGATTTCTGTAAATGACCCTAAGGCCTTGGAATTATTTATTTTGAACGAAAGAGCCTATGATCTTTTTGCAAAGAAAAGGTATGCAAAAGCAATTAATAAATACAATAAAGCCAGTGATTAGCCTTAAGCAGTGAATTCATCCTAATGACCGCTTTTCAGCAACAAAAATCATTTATATAATAGCCTCTAAAGCTCCGAATTAGATTCTTTACTCAAACTCCAGGCCAAAAAATATCTCATTATTGGTACTGTGAGCATCCCCATTAATTGCTTAATTCAAAAATTGAAATGGAATTAACGATTCTTTGTGAAATTAATTTTGACCTGGACATACCTATTGTTTCAAAATTCCTAATTCTTAAAAATTATGCTCCAATTTGTTCACGCACAAAAATTTTATGGCGAACAGCCGGTGCTTCGCATTCCCTCTCTGCGACTTGATAAAGGTGTTTATTGGTTGCAGGGTATAAACGGTTCCGGTAAAACGACCCTGTTACGTATGATGGCGGGACTGATTCCATTTGATGGTGATATTCTGTTCGATGGTACCAGCCTTCACCACAAACCCCTTGTTTATCGGCGCAACCTGAGTTGGGCAGAAGCAGAACCTATGTATCCGGACTTTATAACTGGCCAGGAACTAGTGGCCTTCTACCAGGATATTCGGAAAGCGTCTTTCCTGCAAATAGATAAACTGATCGTTTTATTCCGGATTCAGAACTATCTTTCAATGCCAATAGGATCCTATTCGAGTGGGACAATTAAGAAATTGTCCCTGCTTCTTGCTTTTATAGGAAATCCCCCTCTCATCCTGCTGGACGAACCTTTTGCTACTCTCGATGCGGAGGCAGCTATTTTATTGCCTGACCTGATCACGGAATATCAACGGGATCTCGGCGTCAGTTTTATTTTTAGCTCTCATCAACCCATTAAACCTGGTTCTTTGTCAATAAATAAAAAATTGGTAATTTCTGATCATTCTATCCTTTTGGCAGCTTGAGCATAGCCCGGACCATACTGTTTAAATCCCTGGTAAGGCCGTATTACAGACAAAATGCTGGTCTGTTCGTCTTTCTTTATTTCATTATGATTGTGGCAGTAGGAAGGGCCAATGAAGCGGGACTATTGGAATACCATTATTCGTTGATTAAAGGAATGATGGTAAATCCAGTCATTTTTATTCTGGTCTTATTTGCATGGTTTCTTTATGCCAAGAAATGCGAACAATTCGTCGTGCATACCGTGCAAAGACAGGATTTTAACTTCCTGAATATGTTTTCGCTTATGAACGCTAACAAAGCCTTTGGACTGCTTTTTCTGGTCCAACACATTCTCTTTTTACCCATATCACTGTATGTGTTGGTCATTCTGGGAGTTGGATTTTACAAACATTGGTATTTGCAAATGTTCTTGGTGTTTTTCTATGTTTTGGCTATTTGCCTGGCCAGCGCCAGATGGTACCTATATCTTCTGCAAAATCCGGGAAAAAGATATGCCTATCGTTGGAGAATATCTTCGCCGGTTATGGACAGATTTTACTGGAGCTTTTTCATTCGTTATATTCTGACGAGCAGGAAACTTCATTTTTTTGTCATTAAAATTTATGGTTGCTGCATCCTTTACCTGATGCTGGTAAATCAGGCTCCCGGCGAACATGATCTGAGCATGATTCTCCTTTTCTATAGCTTCGGACTGTTGGGACATGGCGTGCTTATTCACCAGTTAAGGGCGATGGAAGAAACCAGACTAAGCTTTTACAGAGGCTTGCCCCTATCCCTTTTCAGGAGATGGACCCAATATGGATGGCTATATTTTTTCCTGTTCATTCCCGAAATAATGACTATCGGATGGCTGGTTCCTAACCATTTGCAATATACCGGCGCTTTCTTGTTTGTATTTTTTGGGTATAGTGTATTGCTTTTGCTAAACAGCCTCCTGTTTGTCAAATTCTTTAGGATGCTGGACTACCTGAAGATCATCGTGGGGATTTTCTTTATCATATTCATTGGCGTGCTGACCGGAATTCTGCTATGGCTGTCTGTTTTTTCTTTTATCCTATCTATTTACCTCTTTTTTAGCAGGTACTATCTTTTTGAACGATAGCCGATTTGTTCATTCCTATTAGACACTATTGCAAACTGACAATTGCCATGTGCCTTGAATGGTTTTCACCAATTATAATTCGCAGGGCGGCCATTTATCTGGGAAAAGTATAATTTATCAATTGATAAAATTCAGTCAGATATTAACGAGATCAGTTTCCCCTACCAGTAGGAAACATGACTTTTCAAGANNAGCTTATTCCGTCCTCAGACTCTTCACAGGGTTTGCAATTGCCGCTCTGATCGTCTGGATACTCAAGGTGACCAATGCAAATAACAGGATCATTAGGGCAGTAAGCACAAATATCCACCAGCTTATAGAAGTTCGATAAGCATAGCCTTCTAGCCATTTATAAGCGCTCCACCACGCGGCAGGAGCAGCAATCAAAAAAGCGATCAAAACGAGCTTAACAAAATCTTTTGATAAGATAGACACTATGTTTGCAACCGAAGCGCCTAATATCTTGCGCACCCCTATTTCTTTTGTCCTTCTGTTGGTCGTATAGATGACCAGGCCCAGCAATCCAAGGCAACTTATAAAAATCATTAACCCAGTTGCCCATACCAGCAGACGGGACATTTTTTGTTCATTTTCATATAAATTCGCAATAGTCTCGTCCAAAAAAGCATAATTGAAATCAGCTTCTGGATAGATCTTTTTATAAGCTTTTTGAATTTTGCTGATAGCGGTTTGCCACAACTTACCTTCGGGATCCTTTGGCAATAATCTTATATGAAATATGGACCCCCGGCCCCCCGCAAATGCAATCGGGCCGATAGCAGCATGCATGGATTCGGCATGAAAGTCCCTCATAACGCCAACTATTGGAAGGTTTTTTCCGTTAAAACTCAATTGTTTATCCAGTGCATCCTGTGGATGGTGAAAACCCAATAGTTTGGCATAGGTTTCATTAATCAGAAATTCCTGAAAGGAATCAATGTGCTGAACGTTTCTTCCAACTAATATTTTTATTTGGTACAATTTAAGATAATTGCTATCGCCCCACCTGAGTTGGACATTTGCCTTCAGATCTGGTTTTCCCTTGTATTGTATATTAGTGTAAGCAGCTCCCGCATCAGCCGGGCTAAAAAATCCGGTGCTTGCCAATGCAATTTGAGGCATGGCGTTTATTTCGTTCAAAAGCTTAGTNNTCTAAGCCAGGCATTTCGTGACCTGCTGGACCTTACAAAAGCCTGATTCTTTAAAGCGCTGACGGGGTTGTACCCGGATATAACCAACGCTGGATATAAGCCTGCTAGAAAGCTGACGATGAAAATTAGCAACAATAAGAAGAGGATCAACCAGGGTTGATGCAAGAGATCCAAACGCAAGCCTTGCGGAGTAAAATCGGCAAATATCTTTAGTAACAAGGGAGTTAAAAAAAGGGAAACAAGNNCTAAAAATTGCTCGATTAATTGTGTTTTAGAACTACCCATTGTTTTCCGTATGCCGATTTCTTTAGCCCGTTGGGATGCCTGTGCGGAAGACAAATTGATAAAATTGATACAGCCCAATAACAACAGGAAGGATGCCAAAGCGACCAGCCCATATAAAGTTTGCTTATTTGCCATTCTCTTACCCACACTCGGATAATTAGAATCAAAATGCATTTCTCCCAAAGGCTGTATTCGAAAGGTTGTCGTATTTAAATTGCCGTTGTTTCTGTCTTTATTATATTTTTTGAACAATTTTTTTATCTGCAATTCTATTCCCTCCCGGCTTAAGCCTTTCAGGGTTTTTACATAGAGCTGGGAATAAGCCATCCAATCATTCCACACAGTCATCATTAGCTGATCTTTCAAATTGGTATGTAAAATGGTAGACAAAGAAATAAAATCCGTAGCAGAAAATGCGGTATTTTCATTCAAATCCTTTACAATACCTGAAACAGTTGTCCTGATATCATCGTTATAAGTAATCTTTTTTCCTACCATTGCATTTAAGGGAAGGGAAGGAAAATATTGATGGGCCCTCTTCTCTGTAAGTACGACATTAAATGGGTTTTGTGCGGACGATTCAGGCGAGCCAACTATCCATTTATAGTTAAGAAGTCTAAAGTATTGTTTGTCGACAAAAACAATTTCCTTTTGTTTTTTATATGCAACTGGTTTGTCAGAGCTGATTTGTGTCACGGAGACTTTTGCAGTGGCATCTCCCGGAAACTGGAAAACCGGTACAGTTTGTTCTATTCCGGTAACTTCATTTTGAATAGCATTACCTAAAGGGGCAGGTACCGCAGCGCTATGACCCGGCTCACCATTGAAACTGGCATCCAGAACCACATGATAAATTCTGTCTTTGTCCTGTTCGAACCTGCCAAAGCTAAATTCATAATAAACGATCAGAAAGATTACCAGGGCTGCACTTATTCCAATGGATAATCCCAGAATATGAATCATTGAAAAGATTTTATTTCTCAAAAAATTCCTGCAGGCGGTAATAAAATAATTTTTGAACATAGTTATTTTTTATTCCGTTCTCAAATTTTTTACCGGATTGGCCATCGCTGCTTTGACGGCCTGAAAACCGACCGTGACAAATGCAATCAGGATGGCGAGCAAACCGGCAATGGCTAACATCCACCACTGGATATTAATGCGATAGGCAAAATCCTGCAACCAGCTCTTCATCACATACCAGGCAATTGGGGAAGCGAAAAGAATAGCTATGCCAACCAGCATGAGAAAATCCCTCGACAATAATTTGATGATGCCCGCCTCGCTAGCACCGAGCACTTTGCGTATGCCTATTTCTTTTACCCTTTGCTTGGCAAACAGTGCGACAAGCCCGAACATACCCATGGAGGCGATTACGATAGTCAGCAATGCGATAAAGTTGGTAATTTTTAAAATTCCATCCAGCAATGTATATTGATTATCAACTTTATCGCTCATCAGTACGTAACCAAAGCTTCGACGGCTTGGCATCGTTTTGAAGGCCTGTTCCAGTTGAAGCATCACGGTATTCATATAACCCGGATCAGTGCGGATACTCAGGTAGCTGTTATTTAAAGAGGCCTTACCCCCATACCAGTGAAGTGTCGGTTCGATTTTGTTTTGAAGATCGCTATAGTGAAAATCCTCCGTGATTCCAATGACGGTATAACTGTCGGAGCTTCCTTTGGACTTTAATTGCTTGCCAACAGCATTCGACCATCCGAAGGCATTCATGGCGGACCGGTTAAGGATGACTCCTGATTTTTGCGTCACATCGAGGGCGTCATCAAAATTCTTCCCCTGAATTAGCGGTATCTGGTAGGTTGGCAAATAACCTGCATCTGCGCCCACATGCCTTAAAGTGACCTCTTTGTTTGTTGCGGGATCAAAATAGTTATTGAAATTATCCCAATAGGCCGTGGGCACAACAGTACTGGTGGAAACAGACTTAACATGGGGGTTATGCTCAAGATCGCTTAAGATGGTTTCAAACCTAATGCTGGCAGATTTGGGATCTCTGAAAGCGAGGTCCAAACTAACCACAGCAACATTATCTTTATTAAATCCTGGGGTAGCAGCTTTCATAAAGCTGATTTGCCTGTTGAAGATAATAGCCACGGCAATCAGCATAATGGCGAGCATGAACTGGAGGGTGATGAATATATTGCGGACAGTATTGCCTTTATGATTTCCGGAAATAAGCCTGCCTTTGACCGAATCGGTCACTTTGAGGGCGATGAGTTTCCACGCAGGGAGGCTGGCGGCGAGTATGCTGAACAAAAGCCCGATGCCTGTGAAAAGAATGAGCAGCGGATAATCTGCGGCCACGCTTATGGCAATTTCGCCAAACCTTTCTTTTATAATATTATTCACCTGGGGTAATAAAAAGACGGAAAAAACGAGCCATGCCANNAATCATTTGCCGGATGCCTACTTCTTTTGCTCGGGAATACAAGCCGGCTGCATTGAGGTTAATCAGGTTTACCAGTATGATCAGCAAGATAAACGTAATAGCAGCCAGGGACCCTTTAACAATCACCCCGATCAATGGCCCGTTTTCTTCCCTTATTTTACTGAAGGGAGTAGCAACCACCACATCTTTTTTTCTATCAGGTGAATAATTC
>PLCH01000183.1:0-2032 GCA_003135585.1 Chitinophagaceae bacterium | reverse complement strand
TGCAAAACCATTATACCAATTGGCACCATTTCTAAAATCATTATTAGCCTCAAGCAACGTGGTGGTTAATAATACGGTTGGCCGCACGGTGGCATTGGTCGGGACATGGAGAAGAACGCCCCGAACGGTAAGTTGTATAGTGTCGTCAGCTGTTATGGTTTTACCAAGGGGGTTTTCTTTCCCAAAGAATTTTTCAGCGGTCTCTTCTGAAAGAACGATGGAGAATTTATCATTCAGCGCCATGCTGGAGTTACCATATTTGAAAGGCAATTGAAATACTTTGAAATACCCGCTGTCAACATATTCTGTTTTTTCCTGGAATTCTTTATTTGTAGTTTTTAGCCAGGGGAAATACCATTGTTGAATATGGGTTGCCGCTTCCACTTCCGGGCAATTCCTAACTATTTCCCCGAGCAAAGGATAAGTAGTGGCTGTGACCTCTCTGCCATCGGATAATTTGGTTTTCAAATAATACATTTGGCCAATGTCTTTTTGATTACTATCCGTGCTGAGATACTGGAATACCAGGAGGGACAAGGCCATGATGCTTGCAAGACCGGTCGTCAGCCCAACAATATTCACAATGCTGAAAAGCCTGTTTTTCAGTAATTGCCGGTAGGCAGTCTTAAAGTAATTTCTAAACATAGACTGGATTTATAAATGACGATATAATTTTGATTGCATTTATAAAGAACATATTCATCAAATATCCAAAGGCTAAACCCAGAGCAACCTTTTATTCATTAGGTTTTGCCAGGCTGTTTTGATTTTTTTTTAAGCATCTTATTAGTTTCTATTCCGTCCTTAAGCTCTTGATAGGATTGGCTACCGCTGCTTTTAATNNCCAATGAACGGTGATTCGATATGCAAAACTTTGCAGCCATTTAAACATTACATAATATCCTGCAGGAATAGCTATCAGGGTACCTAATAAAACCGGCCTTAGCAGATCTTTGGAAAGCAGCATTACAATATTTTGCACGGAGGACCCGAGTACTTTTCTCACTCCGATTTCTTTTGTTCTTTTGACGGCGGTATAAGATGCTAAACCAAACAGGCCAAGACAGGCAATGAAAATCGCTATTAAAGAAAAAATAGTTAATATGGATTCCTGATTTATTTCAGCTTTATATAACTGGTTNNAACTGGTTATATCTTGAGTCCAGAAAATCATATTCAAACGGATAATCCGGGGCAACGGCAGCATAATTTTTTTTGATATCTCGAATAGTTGATTCAAGATGGCTTGTTTTTAACTTCACCAGCGCGAGCCGCCGGTCATCAATGGTAGAAATTACCAGGGGGCCTATCGGTTCTTTGAGCGAGGCAAAATGAAAGTCTTCTACTACTCCGATTATATTACGACGAATGCTGTCCCTTGTTGTATTTTTTATCCATTTTCCCAAGGCCTGCTGCGGGGTATATCCTAATTTGCTGGCCGCAGAACGGTTGATGATTACGGATCGATCAGAGTCGGTTTTAAATTGAGATGAAAAATCCCTTCCCGCAATTATCTTAAGACCCAAAGTTTTTCCATATTCAAAATCAGCGAACTCTGTGTTAAACATCAATTTTTCATAGGGCTTTGATTCTGATTCAAAACTGTAAAAATCATGAAATCCGCCTGGTTCACCGGACATTAAGGATATGCTTTCTACAGTTGGGATATTACTCAATTCATTTTTGAATTGGATCTTTTTATCCCAGATTTGACTGTTGTCTATCCGGACAATCATGGATTGCTCTTTGTTAAATCCCAAGTCTTTATTTTTCACATAATTCATCTGGATCATCATGATGGTTATACTTATGATAAGCAGCACAGATANNTGAAAAACCACTAATATTTTCCTGAAAAAGGCGCCATTCTTCCCTACCCGGAATTTTCCTTTTAATGATTCGATCGGTGAAAAAGAGGAAAGCAAAAGAGCCGGATAACTGCCTGCCAAAAGACCAACAACGATAATGACAGACACAATAAAAATATATACATAGGGGTTGATCCAGAATGAGGGTAAGGTATAGCCTAGTA
>PLCH01000441.1 GCA_003135585.1 Chitinophagaceae bacterium | reverse complement strand
GATTGGATTGTGCCTTCGCGCGAGGTCCTTTTTCTTTTTTGCAGCTGCTAACCCCCAAATTAAAAATGGAGGATTTCTGAATGAATCCAAAAAAGATATCTGCGCCATGATACCTCCAGAAGTCCATCCCCGTACAGCATTTTTTTCGATCCCGGCCAATGCAGATATTGTACTGTTGGAATTGCAGAACCTGGGATTGGGGTTNNATGTAAGGCAATATGTTCGAAATGCCTTCCTGGATTTTCACATACAGGAATTTGTTGCCTTTAAAAATGAAGTTGGAATCTTTTACTATCGTTATCCTGGTGAAAAAAAGGGGCATCTCTCTGGAATTGTCAGAAAAGAGTTTTTAAGGGTGGTCGGGGATGGAAAAACAACTGTTAAGGGGCTTATGAAGAAAAATAAAAGGGCCATTCTGCAAATAAAAAATCTTGAGAAAATTCAGGGAGCCCGACTGGAAGATATATTAGCAGACGGGGAGGAGAGGGTGTTGGCTCCTTACGGGAATCATGCCAGAGGTGCAAAATTTCTGGATGACTCAGACTGCATAACAGAAGAATTAACGGCAACTGTGGATGGCCTTTGTCATAAATTACCCGATTTCTATTTCGGCCGGCTGGATATCCGTTTCAATTCCTGGGAGGAATTGGTGAAAGGACAAAATTTTTCGGTAATAGAGGTCAATGGCGCCGGTTCGGAGCCCACTCATATGTATGATCCAAGGCATTCCATTTTTTTTGCATGGAAGGAAATCATCCGCCACTGGACCATCCTGTGGAGAATTAGCCGGCTTAATCATCAAAGGGGGTATAGGTATTTGACCTTTAAAGAAGGTGTACAAATGTTTCAGGAAGACAAACAGCATTCGCAAAAACTGGAAGCTATGCAATTTTAGGAATTGTTCTTACTTTCAACCAATCGTTTTATGAAATAATACAGGATTTTGTAGATGACCCTAATATGGGAATTATCAGGACACTATACGATGAACTTATTTCATTTCTGGGAATAGGGCAATTGCTCGATACCCTGAAATCCGGTAATTATGAAACTTGGAAAACGCTGGGTGGAATTTTGTCTTTTATCGGACCCATCCTCCCCCTTATTCTGATCATCGAAATTGTCCGTGCGCTGCTTTACCGGAAATTCAAGGCCTTGGATTATAAGGTTCCTCTTTTTATTTATATTTTCAACCGCTTCGTTTCCCGGTTTATTTCGCTTGCAGTCGTTGCGTTTTGTATCAGCCATCTTAGTAAATTCGCCATCCTAAAGTCAAGCCTTACCTGGTATTGGCTGATCTATGGTTATATTGTCTGGGAATTTTCTCATTTTATATATCATTACCTGGCGCATAAGGTGAGATTATTTTGGTGCCTTCATTCGACTCATCATGCTCCTCAGTCTATGAACCTTTCAGTCAGCNNGTATAGAGCCTGCTTTGTTATTTTTTATCATGTTCATTGACGGGTTTTGGGGCGGGTTTATCCATGTGGGGGAAAATCTACTGAAGGACGGACGGCTTGGTTTTTTAAACAGGATCATTCTTACCCCCTCCCATCACCGTGTGCATCATGCGCAGAATCCTTTATATATGGACACCAATTTCTGTAACCTGCTGAATATCTGGGACAGAATTTTGGGCACTTGGCAACCCGAGGACAAGAATATTAAAATTGAATACGGGATTACAAGGAAAATGAACCCCCATAATTTTTTAGATGTATATTTTGGTGAGATCGTTGCATTGTGGAAAGATATCGAAAAGGCACCCGGGTGGAAAAACAAAATACTGTATTTAGTAAAGCCGCCGGGCTGGAGTCATATAGGGGACCATAAAACGGCAAAAATGATCAGGGATGAATTTCTGAAAAAGTATACCTTGACCTGATACATTCTTTTTTACCTTATTATAAATTTNNCCCTGGGATTGGGCCTGGTGATCGTTATCGCTGTCGCAAACATCATTGGTTCGGGGGTATACAAAAAAATAGCTCCTATGGCTGCCGCGCTGCATTCAAGCGGATGGGTGCTGATATGCTGGGTGTTGGGTGGGATCATAAGTTTGTTTGGCGCCCTAAGCAATGCAGAAGTCGCGGGCCTGCTGGCGGATACAGGAGGAGAATATGTCTATTATAAGAAAATTTACAACCGTTTTTTTGCCTTTATCTTTGGCTGGTCCCTTTTTACAATTATTCAAACGGCGGCCATTTCATCATTGGCTTATATATTCGCGCAATCCCTGAATGGCATATTTCACTTTCCTGCTATTGCTTTATCCTTGGCAGATTTTAATATCGCCGGTATTTTTTATCCTTTTGCGGACCTGAATGTGAAACTGACGGCCATTTTGTTAATTCTACTGTTCACCTGGATCAACAGTAAGGGAATAATCACGGGTACCGGTCTTAGTACTTTAATTCTCCTGCTGGTATTTGCCGGGATCCTGACCATCGTAGTTTTTGGCCTAAACAGTAAACAATCTCATATCAGCGAGGTGTTTAGTATGAAATCCGCCTATTCCGGACCTGTGACGTTTAGCGCTGTTTTCACTGCAATGCTTGCTGCTTTCTGGGCCTATCAGGGTTGGGCCGTTGTGGGCTATATTGGAGGAGAGGTCAAAGATCCAAAAAGAAACATACCCATTGGGATTGCCGCGGGTGTTTTTATAGTTATCGCAATTTACTTGACGGTTAACATCACCTATCTTTCTCTTNNATCATTCTCAAAACAGCATTGCTGCGATTGAAGCCGTAAAGATATTCTGGGGAAATAAGGGGGTCCTTTTTATCTCATTGCTCATTGCTCTGACTACACTTGGGGCCACTCATGCTACCATATTGGTGAGTTGCCGGACTTATTTTGCAATGGCCCGGGAAGGGTTATTTTTTCCAAAAGCAGGGAGGTTAAATAAGGCACAGGCACCCGCCACATCCTTGTGGTATCAGGGAATATGGGCATGCTTATTGGTTCTTTCCGGCACTTTTGACCAATTGACGGATATGATCATTTTTGCGGTATTCATTTATTATGGAGCTACCGCAATGGGGGTGTTTATTTTGCGGAGAAAAATGCCTGATGCTCCACGGCCATACAAAGTTTGGGGATACCCTTTTGTACCCGCCATAGTAGTTCTTTTTTGTGCCGGACTGTTTGTTAATACGCTATTTGCACGACCCCGTGAAGCTGCTATCGGGACCGTACTGATGCTTAGCGGCGTCCCGTTTTATTTTTGGTTTAAAGGGAGGTATGCGCAGAAGTCTTCATAGTTCCAGGGTCCATTTGTCCCTGTCATCAGGACTAAATTTCCAGGGTGCAAAATTATTTTCTACGTTGCTGAACATTGTGTTCCATTCCGCCGGCGCCTTACTTTCCTCCATTATAAGGGAACGCCGCAATTCCAGTATAATTTCCAGCGGGCTGATGCTTACCGGGCATTCTTCGACGCAGGCATTACAGGCTGTGCAGGCCCTCAATTCTTCTTCACTGATATAATTATGTAGTAGAGACTTGCCATCCTCCTTATATTCACCATTCTTGTTAATGATCTTTCCGACAGCCTCCAGTCTGTCGCGGGTATCCATCATAATTTTTCTTGGCGACAGTATCTTGCCGGTAAGATTGGCGGGGCAGGCTGCGGTACATCTCCCGCATTCTGTACAGGAATAGGCATCCAGCAAATTTCTCCAACTTAGGTCAAATACGTCTTTTGCACCGAAGGACGATGGCGGGGTTGTATCCGTGGGTGCCAATTCCGGCTGCATGGAATATAAAACTTCTTTTTGAATGGCCTGCATATTACGCATCTTCCCTTCTGGCCACAATCTTGCATAATAGGCATTGGGAAAAGCAAGGACAATATGAAGGTGCTTGGAAAAAGGTAGGTAATTTAAAAATGCAAAAATCCCCAGAATGTGAAGCCACCAGCAGGTTCTTTCCAGGTCGACCAGGGCCTGTGTATCCAAGCCATTAAGAAGCGGATGAAGGTATTTTGAAAAAGAAAAATTTCCGGTGATATGGGCAGCATAATGCGCAAACCCCCTTTCCTGTAAAAGAGTGTCAGTGGCATTC
>PLCH01000292.1 GCA_003135585.1 Chitinophagaceae bacterium | reverse complement strand
ATATAAATCAGTCAGAATACTTTTTAACTGGGCCAGTTTCTGGATGTCCAGTACAAGCTGCTCGATTTCAAATGCCTGGGCCGGCAGCCTTTCCACGGGCAGGCTGATCAAGATTATTATGAATAGCTTTTTCATTTAATTCAATTTTTTTAAGAACTCTATTGTATTATAATCCCGGGCTCTTTCTGCCGAAAGTATCCTGGCTNNGATAAAAGACTGGGTAAACATGTATCTGTCTTTCGTTTCCCGGTAAATTGCATCAATCCGGCTAATCCGCTGATCATCCGTCAATTCAAGTTCTCCGTTGCTGATGAGACTGGTTAGTTCAGACAGGGTTTTAGCAAGCTCCGCTGATAAATTCGTATTTACCCGGTTCAAATATGAAATCTCAGGGATGGAAAAGAAATTACTTTTAACCAATTGCTGCAGACCTTTCTTAAAGTCTCCCATGATGGCAAGCTGGCAGGCTATGATATCCGCAATTCTCCCATATTTGGAAATCGCCGGGTTCACGGTTTTGAGAGAACTGAAAAAAACCTGGTGAAGATTAAACTCCCCATTTTTAATTTCAGCAATCGTAGTTAGGCCCTCCCGGGCTATTCCATATCCTTTTTCCAAAAAGCCGGCATATAGTTTCAGGGCCGCAATCTGTTGCAAATAATATTTGAGCTCAGTCTGTTTCTGGCTGAAAAAGCCGCCCAGAAATTGTCCCTGGCCAAGATGCCCGCTTACAATCAATCCAAACAAAATGATCAGTTTTTGCATAAAACACCCTTATTCAAGCCCATATAATTTCTTCACGGTCATGGCATCACTATCGTCAGAAGCGCGCTGCAGGCTTAGAAGGATATTCTGGCTATTAAACTGTTTTAGGTCATTATAATTCTTTTCGATTCCCCTTTCCGCCCCGTTGATAATATCCATCCGCTGGGCATCACTCATTTGGGTTACAAAAGCATTCACAACGAGTAAAACCTGGTCCACGTTTTTCAGGCTTTCCTCCAGGATTCCTGCATACACTTTATACATATAATCAATCTCCGCGGCTGAAAAATGCTTATCCTGTTTAAAAAGCCCGTAGGCGGCTTTGTATTCGGTAACAATCTTTTCCTGTAATTGGAAAACCTGCTTCAGCTTATCATAATCTGAAATAATCTGCTTCACTTCCCAGAGTTCATTGTAATAATCGGCATATAGTTTACGCTGCTTTTCAACCCAACCTGAAATATCATTTAGCTTTAATTCAGTCATGCTGTTTTCCAGCGTTTTTTGTGCATCCTGCAGCCAGATTGTCTTATTCTGAATCCGCTGCACTTCCAGATCCAGCGCCTGGACCACTTTTTTTATGACAGTTTTGATGATGGTAATAATTTCCGTTACCTGCGCATCGGACTTTCTCGGCATGAAAACCATGACCATAGTTAAACCCAGCGCCAAAATGAATATTTTCCTTTTCACACAATATCTTTTTAGGCAAAGCTTTTGCAATTTCTGCTGCCCTTTTACCGTTTTGAACCCGATTATTGTTTATAAGTGTTCTTAATCCGTACCCTTTATTCGATTGTCCGCATTGCAGCCGCAAGGGCTGCAATGCCTTTTTTAATATCTCCCCCAAACTTTTTTGCATACATCTGCACCTTCATTTTCTCCGTTTCCTCGGTCGTATAGGTAAGGTCCTCCTCCAGCGACACTTCCGTTCTGTAGACCCTGGAAAACACGCCGCCAAGGCTTATAAAAACCTCTTTGTACTTTTTTGAAGGATCATTTGCCTTATTTATGGATAGGACAAGCGTCTTTTCCTTTTCCGTCAATCCAAGTAATTCCTGGATCTGGTCAAACTTGTTCTGGTACTTGCTTTGATCAAGCAGTATTTTGCAGTCACTGTTATTGATGATCGCCTGCTTAACTACAGGGGATGAAATGATATCTTCCACTTCCTGCGTGACCACAATCGCCTCACCGTAGAATTTTCGAACGGTCTTAAACAGGTATTTGATATATTCCGCCATCCCTTCTTTGGCGATTGCCTTCCAGGCTTCCTCGATAAGTATCATTTTACGGATGCCTTTGAGCTTGCGCATCTTGGAAATAAATACCTCCATAATGATCAGGGTAACGACAGGAAAGAGAATGGGATGGTCCTTGATATTGTCCAGCTCAAAAACGATAAACTTCTGGTTAAGCAGATCGAGGTTTTCGGTTGCGTTGAGTAGGTAATCAAATTCGCCGCCGGTATAATAGGGCCTCAGGACATATAAAAAATTGCCGACATCAAAATCCTTGTCTTTCACCTTGTCATTTGTAAGAATCCCCACAAATTCATCCCTTAGAAAATCATAAAAGCTGTTAAAGCAGGCAAACAATTCTTTGTTTTTGCCAAGCCTGTCATAATATATCTGTAAGGCATTTGACAAAGCGACATACTCGGAGCGGTTGAAATGCTCATCATCCTTTTTCCATAAGGCTAGCAGCAGGGTCTTGATACTTTCTTTTTTCTCGGTATCCAGCCCATCCCCCTCCCCGATAAAAAATGGATTGAACCTGATGGGGGTGGTTTCACTATAGGTGAAATAATAACCCTTTACCATATCACATAGCCCCCTGTAACTGTGTCCAACGTCTACCAGTACAATATGGGTTCCCTGCTCATAATAGCTGCGGACCATATGATTGGTAAAAAAGCTTTTGCCAGATCCGCTTGGTCCAAGGATGAATTTATTCCTGTTTGTAATAATCCCTTTTCCCATGGGCTCGTCTGAAATATCCACATGTAAGGGTTTGCCTGTAAGCCGGTCACCCAGCCTGATCCCGACCGGGCTGATGGAGGACCGGCTGCCCGATTCAAGATTCAGGAAACAGACCGCCTGTTCAACAAATGTGTCAAAACAATCATTCATCGGAAAATCAGCTTCGTTGCCTGGGATTCCGGCCCAGAAGATCTGGGGTGCTCCTTCTGTTTCCTGTTTTGGGCTGGCATCCATCTGGGTGATACCGGACGATACAAGATTTCTCAATTCTTTTAATTTATCCTTGGTATCCGTCCAGACCAGTACATTAAAGTGTGCCTTGACCGGTAAGCGCTGACCAGCTATGGCTTCATTGAGGAATTCGTTAGTGGATTCCTTTGCGATGGCATTTTCCCTTGAATACGCGGAAAGGGATTGAAGTCTCAGGCGTTTGCTTTCAAAAAATTTGATCGTTTTAGACTGATCCTCAATAAAGATGTACTGGTTATATATATGATTGCACGGTAAAAGCTGTCCCAGTGCAGATGCAAAACCAATGGAAAACTTTGATTTGTCGCTGGAATATTTGTCAAGATTGATCCTTGATCCGCATAGGGACGGAAGTTGATCAGAATTAGCCATTGTATACAGCTGACAATGCTGGTTACCCACGTTTATGCCTTCTTTAAAAGAAATGTCCTTAACTACGGCAATATCATTTTCAGACAGGAAGCAGTACTTTTCAATTATCCCTGCTTTTTCCTTCCGGCTTAGTAACTCCTCATCCGGTTNNGCTGTCTTCCAGGATCCTTCTGAACTGGCCCGCGCTGTCAAGAAACTCCTGAAGAAGTTGCGGATGCAGGGTTTCCTCCGGCACAATGGACCGGCGCAACAGATTTGAAAACAATGAACTTGACAGTTTTCTGCCTGTTGGTTTCTTTGTTAACAGAATATAGCAAAAGTGTTGGAGAAATGGCCGTTCATTAAAAAATCGTTCGCTGGAG
>PLCH01000117.1 GCA_003135585.1 Chitinophagaceae bacterium | reverse complement strand
TGGCCTAATACTGCGAGAACCGGGACTATCGCGACTACAACCCTTTCCGCTACGGTTACAGGAGTGGGTTCATCCTTTCTTACTGAAATAAGCGTTGGAAATATCATAAAAACAGCGGGCAATGTGGTAATTGGAACCGTTTTGTCCATCACCAGTAATACAACATTAACCTTGACCGCTAATGCAGCATCTACCAATGCCGGCATTGCCTACCACGTGCAAGGGATAGGTTCCGGCGACATTGCTCAGATTTCCGGAGCCAATACAATAACAGTTGATATTGCAACCGCAGCCTGTACAAGCTTTCAAAGTAATCCTGTCGGCCCAGCAAATACCGCAGTGTTATTTTTTAATCCAGGCTCCCATTTGACCGTTTCCGTTATGCTCACGATGGGGGATTTTGCAGCGCATGCCCTTACGATTGATATGACTAACGGGGGAATCCTAACGCTTCAGGGCTTCACCCTGGATAATCCTGGAGGCTGGACGCCCGGCACAGGTACGGTTGAGTTTACCGGCTCTGTTACGCTTCCTGCAGCTCCTTTTTCTTTTAATAATCTGAAAATTTTGGCAGGAACTACGACGACTGCAGCGGCACTGACAATAAACAGCAATCTTACGATAGCAGACGGCGCTACTTTCACCACCGGAGGCTTTGCCTTGACGGTAACCGGCACAACTACGGTTGGTGGCGGAACGAGTGGAAATTTAAAGGTGTCCGGAGCCGCGGGAGCAAAAATATTTACCGGCCTGGTAACGATAAATGCCGGTGGCACCTGGAACAACTCGGGAAATTCTCCCATAACTTTTCAGGGGGGAATAACCAATAGCGGCACATTCACAGCCGGCACGGGAGTACAGACTTTTAACACAAATGCACAAGCGCTTACAGGAACCTTTTCCATCCCAAGTGTTACTGTGACAGGGGTTACACTCACTAATAATAATACCCTGAGTGTTACTACTGCGCTCATTGGCACGGGTACGCTGGCGCAGGCAGCGAATGCCACCCTCAACATTAACTATACAGGTGCAACAGCCATTACAGGCCTGACTGCTGTTGCAAACGGCAACACCGTTAATTACGGGTTTGCTGGAGTTCAGACGATTTTTTCCACTAATTATTTCCATTTGACACTCAGTAATTCGGGTGCAAAAACCTTACAGGCCGGTACTACAACTATTGGAGGAAATTTCAGCTTGAGCGGGAGTGCAAGCACCACGGCTGTGACAGGACTAACCATCGCTGGCAATGTAACGATAGGGATCGGCACCACATTTAACGCCGCTACTTTTACCCATCATATCGCCGGAAACTGGAGCAGGAGTGGGACATTCACTGCTGGTACTAGCACAATCACCTTTAATGGCTCTGCTTTACAAACCATCACAGCGACGGGTGGGGAAAATTTCACCAACCTGACTGTTAATAATACAGGCGCGGGAATCAAATTGATTAATAATGCCACGGTTGCTACTACACTCACAATGACTTCCGGAAATATTGATTTGAATGCTAATACCCTGACGCTGGGATTATCAGTAGCTAATAATGGAACCCTTGTGTATACTGCCGGAACAATCATAAATACCGGATCCTTTACCCGCTGGTTTAAAGCTGCCACCATCGCGAACCTTTCTGTTTCGGGTCAATTTCCTATGGGAACTGCAACTGATTACAGGCCGCTTTTTATATCAGCCCCGGTCGCAGCCCCCACCGCCGGAGGTACGATAACGGTTGCCTATACAGATGCAACAACCAATACCATGGTATCTTTTGCGGACGGGGCCTCAACCGTAGCTGTACGAAAAGATTTGAACTGGGCAATAACCACGGGAAATGGCCTGACCGGAGGAACCTACAACCTGGATGTCCAGGGAACAGGCTACGGAACAATCGGCAATGTGGCCGATCTCAGGTTAACCCGAATAAACAGTGTGGTGGGTGTAGCTGGCGTTAACGCCGGAACTTTTTCAAATCCCCAGATAAACAGAACCGGATTAACACTGGCCAATCTTACCAATACTTTTTATGTAGGGTCAGTAAATTTCTCAAATACAAACCTGCCCCTTACCCTGATTGATTTTACAGCTTCAGTTGTGGACAAACAGGTTGAATTGAACTGGTCGGTATCCGAAGAAATAAATACTAATAATTTTATCGTTCAACGGTCTGGTGATGCTATTATTTGGGAAAGCATGCAACAGGTTGAGGCTGCAATAAACGGCAAAACTATTTCTAACTATAGGGCATTAGATCAAAATCCTCTTGCCGGAAAATCCTATTACAGGTTGGTTCAGACAAATAGTAACTGGAACCAGACCTATTCATTCATAAGGACGGTCAATCTTGACGAATCGGTTAAATTAAATGTTTATCCGAATCCTGCAACAAGTTATATAACTATTGAATCAGCCTCAACCGAAAAAATAAATGTTATTTTTTATAATGCCAATGCCCAAAAACTAAATGCACCCCTAAGTGGCGCTGGCAATAGGATAACATTGAATGTCTCAGGGATGAGCACGGGAATCTATTTTATCCAAATCAGCCAGGGAAATAGCAATGAAACCAGAAAGGTCATTATACAAAATCATCCATAAAAATAAATTATTAAAACGCCGAATTTAGTGAGCTTTCAAAAAGAAATTTGACATGCCAACGGCTAAAATTTATTTGACGAATNNAACGTGGATTAGTCGAGTAGAAATAGGCATTTCATCCCAAGCCTCTCACAAAACCGTACGTTACACTCTCCCGTTACGCGGGTTTTCATGATTAGCAGTATTTGTTCCCTGAGAATACGCTTGAACAATAATTAAAATACCAGTAATACCCAAGTACCATATAAAAATTGATATTAATACCCTTCTGTTACTTTTGTTCATTATTAAAAATTTAATAGGTTTAATAGGATACCCATCATTCTATTAATTAACCCGACTACGTTATTGGCGGTTCCCCATCATCTTCCTTGAAAAAGCATTTGTGGGCCTGATAAAACTTTGGGTATGCGATTAAGCTTGTTTGTGAATTGCAACAGTAAGGCTATAAATGAATAATACAAGTATTCAATCTTTGTTCCCGTTTATATGTTTATCGCCCACTTAAAAAAACAAGACCTACTTTTGGGCCATGCCAAAAAAAAATGACTCGGCAAGACGCAATTTTATTAAGCTTTCCGCTATGGGTTTAGGAGGCCTTACGTTGGCACCCTTTGCAAGTCCTTCACTGGGAACGGCTACATTAGATACTACAGCAAACCCGCCAAGTAAGAAACTCAATATTGTTTGCGTTGGCGCTCACCCTGGCGACCCAGAATTCGGTTGTGGTGGCACAATGACAAAATATAGCGATGCCGGGCATACCGTAACCTTTATATATCTTACCAGGGGAGAGGCAAGTGACCCGAATAAATCCTACGCTGAAATGGCTGCATTGCGTACAGCGGAAGCAGAAGTTGCCTGCAAGGTGTTGAATGCAAGGCCAATTTTTGCAGGCCAGGTTGACGGAAATACTGTTTTGGACAAGGGCAGGAATGAAGAGATGACAAAACTGATAATGGGAGAAAAGCCTGATATTGTATTTACGCAGTGGCCAATTGATGGACATTCCGATCACCAGGTTACTGGTTTATTAGCGCTTACTGCCTGGATAAAATCAGGCCGTCAGTATCATCTTTATTTTTACGAAGTAAACACAGGAAGCGAAACAATGGCATTTACACCTACCGATTACGTGGATATTACAGCTGTTCAGGACAGGAAAAAGGAAGCAATGTATGCGCACAAAACACAAAACCCAGTAGAAACATATAATAATTATTTTAAACCATTGGAAGAATTCAGGGGATTGGAAGCGGGTGTAAAAGCAGCTGAAGGTTTTATTCACTTTAAGGCCTTTGGAGAAAGGTCTAATATTATTGGATTGAAACAATAAGGGTCAGTATTTTAAAGTAGGCCTGCTACTTAAACCTAATGTCCTTTACATAGCCAATCATTTCTTCAATCCAATAACAGGGTTGCAGGTCAAAATCCATACAAATAATATCAGGTTATGCTCCATTTATTTGGTATCCTGGAGCTTTGGACAATCGTGTGAGGATTTTTCATATATTGCTCCTGATTGGGATCAGTAACTCAACCCACGAAACCATCATCCATGGCCTCCCTAAAACCAGTCCCTCCTTTTTATACCAAACTGGCGATGGTCCTTTTTTGTGTGATCGCTCTTTTTTATATTGCTATTTTAGGCAAGAATATCCTTGCGCCGCTGCTCTTCGCACTCTTATTCTCCATGCTGCTGCTGCCTTTAGCCGGCTTCATGGAGAAAAAGCTCCGGTTTCACAGAAGTCTTGCATCCGGCCTTTCGGTCCTGCTGCTGGTCTTATCAATCGCCGCCATCTTTTATATAGTGGCGTCCCAGATTGACAACTTAGCCAATGACTGGCCCCAGTTCAAGCTTCAAGTGCTGGCCTCGTTGAAAGACCTGCAGCTTTGGGTATCCAGGAAATTTCACGTGAATTTGACCAAACAGAATAACTATGTGAGCAATGCTGCATCCCAGATCCTGTCCAGCGGGCCTTCAATGATAGGGGCCACCCTGCTTTCCCTTTCCTCGGTTCTGGTGTTTGTAATCTTCATAATGATCGACACGTTTTTCCTCTTGTATTACCGGAGGCTGCTTGTCAAATTTCTGATAGCTGTGTTCAAGGAAGAAAATTCAGAGACTGTTTATGATATCATCGCGCAGGTGCAAAGCGGGATTAGGCAATATATCCAGGGCTTGTTGATAGAAATGATCATCGTATCGACGGTCTGTTGCTTTACCCTATGGATACTGGGAGTGGATTATCCTATTTTGCTGGGGCTGCTCACCGGCCTATTGAATCTCATTCCCTACATAGGGATATTAATCTCGCTTCTTCTTAGTACTCTGGTCACTTTTGCCTCCGCTGGTGTTGGCAAGATCCTGCTGGTGATTGCTACCTTGTTTGGAATACACCTCGTCGATGCGAACATATTACTTCCTCTGATCGTGGGAGCGAAGGTTCGTCTCAACGCCCTCATCACCATCATCGGTGTGATCATTGGGGGTAGCGTCTGGGGCCTAATTGGTGCTTTTCTTGCGATACCGGTCATTGCCATAATCAAGATTGTCTTCGACAGGATCGACAGCATGCAACCCTGGGG
>PLCH01000367.1 GCA_003135585.1 Chitinophagaceae bacterium | reverse complement strand
AATCGGAACAAATGTGAGAAATCCATAAAGGAAATAAAACAGGGAAAACCAAAAATTGGCCAGGATGGCATGCAGTAAAAATCAATCAATCGCGTATCACCCTTAGTTTATCGAAAGTGGGAAAGCCTGATAAAGAGGGCGCAGACAAAGAAAAATTCAATTACCCGGTGAAAAACTGTGTGCGCCAGCACAAAAAATCTTTTTCTGCATTTCGATAAAATAGAGAAGGTATGAATTTGTTTAAGAGTCTGATCTGCCTGGGTTGTGGAAATTCTTCCGCAATAAATAAAACACTTTATATTTCTATTTTTTTATCAAGAATAACATAATCAATTTTAAAAGCAAATGAGTCTTTCAACTTACAAAAAAAAGAGGGTTTTCTCCAAAACGCCTGAGCCTGTAGGAGGTAAATCAGATGGCAAACAATTGCATTTTGTTGTTCAAAAGCATGCGGCTTCCCAGCTTCATTATGATTTCAGATTAGAGATGGATGGAGTTTTGAAAAGTTGGGCTGTTCCCAAAGGCCCATCAAGCGATCCTTCTGTTAAAAGGCTGGCCATGATGGTGGAAGATCATCCCTTTGATTACAGGGATTTTGAAGGGATAATCCCCAAAGGGCAATACGGCGGCGGGACGGTTATCATATGGGATAAGGGATACTATGAGCCAGCTGAAGCCAATTCAGGGGATAAAAGGGAGGAAGAAAAAAACCTGCTTAAGCAGCTAAGTAAGGGGAAAATCGTATTTACGCTTTATGGGGAAAAACTAAAAGGCCAGTTCGCTCTTGTCAAATCTTCCTATCAGGGAAAGAATTCCTGGTTATTGATGAAATTAAAGGATAAATACGCCAAACCCTCCGATATCACCCAAAAAGATAAATCCGTGGTATCGGGAAAAACCATTCAGCAAGTGGAAAAAACTTCCAAAAATATATATGGCAGAAAGGGATTTGAGCCCGTTAAACCAAAAAAAACAATCAAGATCGTAAAAGGAAAAGCCCCGAAAAAAAGCCTTAATAAGAAAGGCAAATTTCCCACGCGGCTTACACCCATGCTTGCCACTCTTGTTGATAAACCCTTTGATAAAGAAGGTTGGATATACGAAGTGAAATGGGATGGGTACAGATGTTTGACCTTCCTCAATAAAGGAAAGGTGGAATTGCGGTCAAGGAATGATAAATCTTTTGACGAGAAATTTTACCCAGTTCACAAAGCTTTGGAGGGCATGAAAATAGATGCAATACTGGATGGTGAAATTGTGGTAACCAACGAAGTAGGCATTTCAAATTTTGGGGATTTGCAAAATTGGCGGAGCGAAGCGGATGGAGAATTGAAATTCTATGTTTTTGATTTCCTCTGGCTAAATGACCGTTCATTAATGGNNCCTTGGTTAGCAGAAGGGAAAAATTATTGGAAATCATGCCGGCAAACCCTATCGTTCAAATCAGCCAGACATTTGAATCCACAGGTACTGAGTTTTTTGAAGTCGCTAAAAAAATGGGTCTGGAGGGAATTATGGCTAAAAAGGCGGATTCTATGTATATACCCGGTGCCCGGTCAAAGGAGTGGCTGAAAATAAAAATTGGTAAAAGACAGGAAGTTGTGATCGGTGGATTTACAAAAAATGATGGAAGCAACAAATCCTTCAGTTCTCTGCTTGTGGGAGTTTATAAAAATGGCAAATTGCACTACAGTGGCAAAATAGGTACGGGGTTTTCTGACAAACTGCAAATGGACATGATGCAAAAATTCAAACCTCTGGTGAGTAAAACATCTCCTTTTGCTGCCGAACCTGATATAAACAAGCCCTCCCGGTTTCGTCCGGACCCTCCCCATTCCACTGCCACCTGGCTTAAACCAGAACTGGTCTGCGAAGTCGGTTTTACGGAACTGACAGCCTCAGGAGTGATGCGTCACCCCACTTTTGAAGGGATGCGAATAGACAAAAAGGCAAAAGATGTCACGGAGGAAACCCCCACATCTACCCGGAAGATCGTAAAAAAGGATACAGTACTTCATAAAAAAAAGATCATTATGAGATCTGAAAAGCAGGACAGAAAAACCTTCCTCAATCCAACAGATGAAACACAGGAAAGAACCANNCAGCAAGACATTCTGGCCAAAAGAAGGGATTACCAAAAGGGATATGCTAAATTATTATTATCAGCTAGCACCCTTTATCCTTCCTTATATGAAAGACCGCCCTCAGTCTTTGAACCGCCACCCCAATGGTATCACGGGAGAAAGTTTTTACCAAAAGGATGTGACGGGCAAGGTTCCTGACTGGATTAAAACATTACCTTACCACAGTGAGGCGGATGCAAGAGATAAGAATTTCATGGTCTGCACCGACGAAGCTAGCCTTTTATACATTGCTTCATTAGGCTGCATAGAAATGAATCCCTGGAGCAGTCGAATCCAATCGCCCGATAATCCCGATTGGTGTATTATAGATCTTGACCCAGATAACAATAAATTTGAGCATGTCATTGAAGCAGCCCAGGTTACAAGGCAAATATTAGCCAGTGCCGGCTTAGCCGGTTATTGCAAAACCTCCGGTTCAACCGGATTGCACATCTATATCCCATTGGCCGCTAAATATGATTATGATGCATCCAAAGAATTTGCAAGGCTGATAGTTACCATGGTTAATCGCGCGTTGCCCAAATTTACAAGCATTGCCCGGCCAACTAAAGATCGAAAAGGAAAAATCTATCTGGATTTCCTCCAAAACAGGCCACAGGCTACCCTTGCCACCGCCTATTCTCTTCGCCCAAAACCAGGTGCGACGGTTTCCATGCCTTTACACTGGGAGGAGGTAAAAAAAGGATTAAAGATTGAAAATTTTACCATTTTCAATGCCATTCCAAGGTTAAAGGAACAGGGTGATATTTTTAAGCCCGTTTTAGGCAAAGGGATCAATATTCAGAAATCCTTAAAGGCATTGGGAATTTAACGGAATGATCATAGAAAGAAAGGGCATATTGTAATTATAGGTTTAATACTATGGCAGAAGCGGAATTCGCATTAAAGCAATTTGATTATTGTTGAGACAAAATATTTTCTATGGTTCAAGTATTCAAATATCTGCTTCAGGATGATGGTGTATTCCCTAATTCTAAATTCCCCGTTATAATTTATAGAAACGCTTTCAATTTTCCACTGCCCCAGGATCCAGAGAAAATTGAAAAAATATTTGCTTTAAATGACTGGACGAATAGTCGGCGGAATGGAATTTATTATTTGCACCACTACCACAGTATTGTTCATGAAGTTTTGGGTATTTACAGCGGTTCCTGTGACCTTATTCTTGGTGGGGAAAAGGGAATACAATTTACTGTGAATATCCAGGATGTTATCATCATTCCGGCAGGTGTCGCACATAAAAACGCTGGTGCTACCCATGATTTTAAATGTGTTGGCGCTTATCCTGATGGTAAGTCATTTGATATTAATTACGGTAAACCGGGCGAACGACCTGAAACCGATAAAAATATTCAAAAAGTACTCTTGCCTGAGGCAGATCCTGTTTTCGGGGCCGAAGGACAACTATTTCAATTCTGGAACTAAAAGTGCCTGACTTCAAAAGCGTACAATCTTACAAAAAAGATTCCCAGAAAATTCCAGAATAGGGGAATAAGTCTAATTTCATTCGAACAAAAGTGTGCCAAATCTCTCAAAATCATGAAAATTAGCCCGGGTGCGCTGCCAAGACCATTCGGACACATTCTTATCATAATCTATTCGATAAAAATTGGCACGCCACTGGGTTCCTTTCTTGGGAGGTACCTTTGACATTGGCTTCAGAAGAGCGAATGGAATAAAAAATTCAGCGGTCCATGAAATGACAGCTGTGCCATTCCTAGTAATATGTGTGGCGTGTTTTGTTTTCCGCCTACCCTCATAATGCCACGGACGCCATCCTAAAAAAGTTCCTTTCATATTAGGCACCAGAATAGGCAGTTCATAATTGAGGGGCGATAATTCATATTCAAAATATATCGGTACAGTCTCATCTGTCCAGAAAAAAGCCTCGACTACATCTTCGTTATACAAATCTGCAAAATCTTCCGTTAATGTTGCCGTAATTTTCCTGTCCTCGCATTGATACAGGCAATAAACNNCCCGCAGCGTAAGTGCAAGCCATTTCTCCCTATTCCATTCAGCAGCGGTTCCGTCACCAGTAACCACAAAATCCTCTGTCTTCCTTACCAACCACATTGTTGAATCGGATGGTTGGGCCTGAAGAAGAAAAATAGGTATGGTTAACAAATTGAGGCATATCATCAATCCCTTCATAAAATAATATTAAATCGGACAAAAATTTATTTAATCGCCCAGCATGGGGAATAATCCTTTTATTTCATCATCATTTGGATGGGAGCCATATTCGCAAATCTCAAATGATTCTGCGTGTTGGATTTTTGCGGCTTTGTCTTTTCCATACCATTTTTCCAAAGATGCCCTTACGTCTGGAAGAATAGGTTCTGCGTTTCTTTCTGCAAGCCATTTAATCCGGTCGGTTTTATTTTGGGGAACCGCGCTGAGATAATGCCCAATCCACGGGAGCCACTCATACATCTGTGACACATGTGCATCAAATGCAGCAATTTTTTTGTCGTATACGCTGGTAATGTCAACGGATATATCCNNATAGTAAAGGAATAGCGGATTCTTTTTCAAAGCAGGTGTCTCCGGCGCGATATTGGGGACAGCTACCATATAGGCTGCATCCTGCACAAGTACCCCTGTGTAGCGGTGATCGGGATGGTAATCATTCGGACGAGGTGCAATCACAATGTCTGCATTCCATCCACGAATCTCTTTTATTATCTGTAATCTGACTTCTATGCTGGGCACCAGTAAACCATCGTGATTGTCGAGAATATCATAAGTCACTCCAAGGCGTCTTCCTGCTTCCTTTGCTTCCGCATATCTTACCTGTGCAAGTTGTTTTCCCTTTAAGGTTTGGTGTCCTGCATCACCATTTGTTACAGAAACAAATTTTACGGCATACCCCATCTGTGCAAACAGAGCTGCAGTACCTCCTGCTTCGTCACAATCATCCGGATGAGCACCTATCATTATTATCCGGATCTTGGCATTATTCTGCTGCGCATTTACTGAAACCAGACTGACAAGAAAGTAAATTGACATGATTTGAATATTCCTGAAAAAACTTCTCATAAAAATGAAATTAAACAAGGGTCAAAAAAAATAGAAATGCACTATTGAAGATAATACTTATTGATTTGTTGTTGTTTCAACTATTTTTTCTACATTTTAAGCATAATTCAAACCATGAATTTTCAGCAATTTCCTACAACCGGCTCAAAACGGTTGTTATCACTCGATTTTATGCGCGGTTTTATAATGGTTTTCCTGGCGCTTGAAAGTACGGGGCTTTATGAACATTTATTTTTCCCCACCAGGGGCACCTGGTCTCAAAAATTAGTATTGCAATTCTTCCATCATCCTTGGAATGGATTGCGTTTTTGGGACCTGATACAGCCGGGTTTCATGTATTTGGCGGGAGTGTCGATGGCACTGTCCTTACAAAAACAGGCTACTGAGACCGTACCATTGATAAAATCATTCAAAAAAATATTAATTCGTTGTGGCCTTTTATTTTTTTTTGGGGTGCTTGATTATGCGGTAGGTCCCAGGGGATTATTGTTGGACTTTTCAGACGTCCTTACCCAATTGTCTTTCACCCTGCTTTTAGCCTTTCTTATTTTCCGCTGGAATGCAACTGCACAAATTGCCGTATGCTTTGGTTTATTATTGCTTAGAGAAATATTGTACCGGTTTACGAATGTTCCCGGCTTTGACCAACCTTTTACAAATCAGCACAATTTTGGCAATTATATGGAGCTAGTCCTCGTAAAAAGAATTAACCCGGAAGGATGGGTTTCCATTAATTGTATTCCGACCGCCGTGCACACCATTGCAGGGGCGCTAACCGGCAAATTATTGGCAAAGGGAAATCAAAACATAAAACCGATTCTTGTTTGGGCCTTCGGCTGACTGGTACTTGGATATGGATTGGACTTCCTCGGA
>PLCH01000320.1:1823-5023 GCA_003135585.1 Chitinophagaceae bacterium | reverse complement strand
CGTACTATCTTAATTCTAGGCCCACAGGCGGAATAATTAGTCTTTTGCCAGTCGATTTTGACATAAATGGGAAATTTTGGGTTTAGTGGCAATCTAAATATTTCAGGATTATCCAATGGTTTTCGAGTATTGTCATTGGTATTAATAAAATGGAATATTAGACCTCCACAACATGCACACATGGTGGGATCATCTCCTGTAATCATACCTTCATTCATAAATGGTTTATCCTTATGGCAGGAAAACTGCAAAAAACAAATGATTAGCAATAATCCACGTTTCATAATTACCTTCTCAAGTTGACAACAAAAGATCTTTACCCGTTGCATTAGGATAAAGATTACCAGCCATTTTCAAACTGAAACACTACCCAATAAAGAGCAATAGGTTGATTTGTTAGTGCTTTAGATAAACAGGTTGGATTGGTTGCAACTCATTAAGTAATATTGGAGACAACTTAACCCCTCAGATGCCAGCAGGAATTAAAGATGACAACAAATGATGCAACGCGAGCCGGCTATATAAAGTACAGTGAACATCACCTTTTTTCCATTTAGAAAGCTTGTAATTCATAAGGTTTCATATGCGAATAAATGTTTTTACAGAATGAACAGGATGTCCACCGATGCTATCCAAGGGAGAACTATTGTCCTGAAGCAGCTGAAGTGTATCGCCAGTGAAGCGAAAACTTCTTTTGGTTTGAACCGAACCAGGAAAGAATATTTGAAGAGAATCTCCCTGTTGCCAGTACCAGGCGCCATGTTGTTCGATCGCCTGCTGTGTATCACAAGAATCACGCTGGGTAAAATAGGATCCTTTCTGAAAATACAGGGTTTCAGAGCATGTATCGGGTTTTATTCTTTGGAGGTACTGAATTTTATTGCCCGACAAGTATACCGAATCGTCGGAAAGCCAGTTCCAATGAGTCTCCACTATCAAGAGTTGTCGGGAATCTGTCGGTCCCGGAAGGATAGCCGGATCACAACTAATGAATGAAATCAATATGTAGGTTAGAAGGAGCATGCGCATGCGTAAGGGTTTCAAACAAGACACTGAAGAACTAAGAACCGATTCATCCGAATTGTTAAAACATGGTATACAGTTTCTATAAGATCAACTAGTGATAAGCCAATAAAGTTGACATATGCCTAGAAATGTATTCAATGGAAAGTTAAACCCTGAAAAATGGTCGAGTGTTCGATACAGGATAAACTGCACTATGGCATTACCCGGACCTGAATATTTATAATACTCCACACATTCTAGAATAAAAGGATAGGGTGTTTTGTTAAGATTTACTCTCAAAAAGCACAATAGTTTTATCTAACTTTATATTCATCAAAAAGCAACAAACCAAGCCCAAATCTAAGAACCAGCTTGCTGAAAACTACGATGAAAAGCTGACTAAACGGCACATTTGAGGACGNNAGCCAAAGCCTAAAAAGAAGAAAGATGGGAAGAAGAAATAACCTGCATTTAATTAAGGTATCTATTTTAGTATGCATTTTCTTTTTAGCCATCCTCAATAATTCTTACGGTCAAAAGATCACCTCAAATCAATTGATTGGCAATTGGGAAACAATAGATAAAGGGCAGCCATTTTTTACTATTAGGTTCATTGATAGCGCTCATTTTACATCTACGGTATTTGGAAAGCAATGGGAGTCTATAATTTGGACTTATCAATTAGATACTTTAGAGGGTAATAATATGATAATAATGAAAGGAAAAAATCCAGCAGGAGGAAGCACTATTGATTCAGGCTATATAAGATTAAAAAATACTGATTCATTACAAATGCGTTCTACGAATACTGGCAAGTTTAACGATATTCGACTTAAAGGAATGGTCACCGATGAATTATGGGATGGAAAAGATAAAGATGATAATATACCATTAAAGAAAGCAGTGAAATTAATTCGTGTAGTGAAATAGCAATTTATAAAAATCATTTAGATTTAGGTCTAACTGGTATATCATTGCCGTTGGTTAATACTTGCGGTAATAAGGTGGGATTCGCTGCTAACCTGTAAGGATTGTTGGGGCCACCTGAACTCATCAAATGCCGGAGGATTAACGAGGTGATATTAAATCAAACAAGATCCGTATTTAGGTGATGCAGTAATTTACATGAGGTAATAAAGCAAGTTGGATTGTGGTTACCCCTGGAAATAAATATACCTCCAAATTTACCCCGGGAACGCGGGAGATAAATTATGGTTCATGAAATTGTAAAATCTTGTATCGGGAAAAGCTCCTCAACAATTGTTATGTCTCCGGATAATAATCATGTACAAACCTGATTAGTATCAGGTAAAACCCTTTTTATATGTAATAACTTCAATTTAGACAGTTTATACTACATATACTCAAGCAAAATAAAATCCAATCATATGGATTCGCTAAAAATTCCCTCCAACGGTAAAATAGCGGTTGATTATCAGCCATCTTTGAATTTTGATTCCTGCATAGACACGACCACATATGTAAATAATCACCCTCCTCTAACTTCTACCCTTACCCTTGCTCAACAAGTCAGGAATCCATTGACCTGTATTTACATAGCGGTTGAAATGCTTGAATCCGAAGTAAATGTCAATGACCGGAAATTATATATGGATATTATTAAGAGGGGGTCATTACGAATCAACAATTTGGTTAATGAGCTTATTAAATCCCAAACGGCGGATGAATTGCAAAAGGCTTTGATGATTTAATTCTTCTATAGTGCAACACATACAAACTTTGAAATACACAACCTAACGGCCTGCCATATTTATTCCGGATAGTGTTTAACAATGTCTATTTTGGTGATATCACCTTCAAGGAAGGTGGATGGTCCTGTAGCAATGAAGGGAAGGATCAGGGGCTGGTTGGTGCAATTGGGGAATACATTCAGCTATACTATGAATAGGAATGACCTCTTCAGAATAGGTAACTTTATTCAGATGAATCACGACGAAAAAATACATTTAGCAATTTTAGATATTATGATAGCCAAAGGATTTGAAAAAATCTCCTTAATTAACCCTCCTGAAGAAATAATCAACATTACCGGACATGGTTCAAAGAATATTTTCAGCAAGATGGAGGGGGAAGTCTTACTTACTAATTATCTTTTTATGCATGAATATGAAGTGACTCAAATTGCCGGTGATTTTAGACAGTTTTAATTCTGGCACAGTTACATCAGATGAACC
>PLCH01000320.1:0-1785 GCA_003135585.1 Chitinophagaceae bacterium | reverse complement strand
CTAACCATGTAGGAAATAATTATTAAACATTAAATCATTATGAAAAAAATCAGATTTCTAACCCTAATTCTTGTAATCGTGTATGTTGTTGATACACATGCTCAGAATTCAGCAGAACTAAGAATTGACCCGTTGTTGCTAGTCGCGTTAAAGGAGTGCCGCAACATTACGAATAACCTTGGCAATGGACTCTTCCCGGGATGGGACTTTCAGAAAACTCCCGTGCTTTTTTATCGTCCGAACGTCCAAGAATTACTTATCAACTATCCACACAAGCCGAAAGGATTTTCTCTTTACACAGGTTTCAATCCACTGGGTGATGATATGATCTATGTTCGCAATGATACAACGCTACTTTCGTACGATGATCAAAATACTTCAACTGAGGTTGATAGCATCATCGTTCTTGTTGTCGCTGACCCTTATTCCACGTTACGCAATCAGTTACAGGATATACTTGGAAGACCCAAAGAGTTTACAGGCTCCTGGTTAAAGAGTTGGCAATTTATACCCAATCCTTACTTCAAGCTGGAAGTTATTCTCCATGAAGCTTTCCACGTCTACCAGAACAAAAAGGCACCCGACAAAGGAGCGAATGAAGCGGTCGTCGCACAATACCCGCTTCTCGACCCGGAAAACAATGCACTCTATGTTCTGAAAGGAAATATTTTGAGGGATGCACTTTTCGCACAAGAGTCGGAAGCACAACTTGAAAAAATCAAAGAATTTGTGGCTGTGCGGAGTTATCGACAATCGCGACTTGATAGCAGCTTCGTGGAATACGAGAATCTGAATGAATATATGGAAGGACTTGCAAAATATGTTGAGTACAAGTTCATGAAAAGCGGCGAAGCCATCGAACCAACTAAGGAAATATATTTTCATCAGGGATTTAATGGCTATCGAGGAGTTCTTGCAAAGCAGTTTCGAGTTGCAATGGACAATATGGTCAACATTGTTGCTGTCAATGATGACCGCTTCGGAAATAAGTTCGGTTCTGGACCGCTCCGTTTTAAATTGTATGATCTGGGTGCCTGTCAGGCATTGCTGCTTGATTATGTTATGCCTAGCTGGAAGGAGAAAATATTTCAACCGACCATTTATCTTACCGACTTGCTCAAACAGTCTATAGCACTCAAAGCGGATGAACTCAAGCAGTATCTCGATCAGGCAAAAGTAGAATACAAGTACGATGAGGCCTATCGCAGCAAGGTGGGATTTGAAAAAGAAGGAAAGCAGAAGATTAAAGAGAAAGTTGCCTCCATTCTCAAGACAGAAAAGACTCTCGTGGAGATTTCCTTTGGAGGATTGACAAAGAAAGCTAGAGTTGCACGATTCACACCATTCGGAGTAACGCAGGTCGGCAAACAGTCAGCAATCTATGAAATGGTGCCGGCTCTCATCATATTTAAGAAGGGAGTAATGCTGGATTTCAAACAACCGGTTCCTGTTCTGGTCGATCAGGATAAGCAGAAGATTATCTTTACAGTCGACACACCACCCTCGAAGCTTATCGCTGATTCTCAGAACAGGCTCGACATCGCTGAGTTTTCACTGACTACTCCCATGGATATTCAGTATAAAGGGAACACAGTTCTTATTCAGCTAAAATGAAAAACGGCGCACAACAGCTGTAGCAATGACGCTCCCCGCTGGTCGTAGGCGTGTCACGAATGAACCGAACCAATATCGTTCTTTTCAATGCTGTTTAGAAGATGGCAGAAGGCCTACCGTACAGGCTGTTCAGGCAGCGTGTACAATCTACTCAGTTCAGCGGAGTCATCC
>PLCH01000260.1 GCA_003135585.1 Chitinophagaceae bacterium | reverse complement strand
AACGTCATATCGCAGGGTTTCCGAATAGTCCATTTTATAAATAATATGGTTCTTTTCATCTTTTTCATCAAGGTAGGAGCCGTCCGGTTTGGTCGTTATCTCATGGCTGAAGAAAGCATCATGGGATAGAATTACCATCTTATCCCGGGTAATATGGGCATCCATTTCCAGGGTGGTCACGCCAAGATCCAGCGCCTTCAGCATGGCAGGAATGGTATTTTCCGGCATGAGGCCCCTGCAGCCCCGGTGGCCCTCCTTATCAAAGTCTGGAAACATATTTGCCCCGGCATTTTTAGATACATGACAGGCTATGATAAACGCAAATACACAGAATAATTCAAATACTTCTTTTTTTCTGATCATGCTACCCATTTACACGATTAAGGTCTTTGCTGTTCATCTTTCGATTTAAACAATTGCGATTTGCGCTGTTCCATTTCTGAGGCCAGCTGGCCGGAAACTTCATTTCCTTTTTGAAGATGCTCAATCACATTATGATAGCTTTTTTCATCCCGGTTCTGGCTCAATTTAAAAACATTGTCTATCCCGGTTACTTCAATTCTAAAAGCAATAATGGCCTTTTTAAGCCGCTCGATATAGTCTCCGGGTAATTTTTCAAATAGCGAAGGAGATTCTTTGTTATTTTCAAAATGTGCCGTTGTTTTCTGTAAAATATCCAGCAAAGCATTTTCTTCCAGAAATCCCAATATTCCTTTTGCATGAACAGTCATATAATTCCAGGTGGAAGCCTGCTTTGGATTAGAATACCAGCTGGCGCTAACATAGGTATGCGGCCCCGTAAAAACAGCCAGGACATTCGGGTTTTTCAGGAATGCCAGATGATGATCCGTCTGTCGCATGACATGTCCGTATAAAAAAAGTTTTTCTTCTGTTTCTTCAATCAACAGGGGGACATGGGTAGCGACAGGATGTTGGTTGGAATCGCAGCCACATAGAATAACAAATGGATTTTGATGCATGAACTCTTTGACTACTCCAAAATCCTTCTCCTTAAAATAGGGCAAACTATACATCCGGCGAAGATAATAATAAACAGGAAATGAGATTCAAAGGTAAAAAAACAGCGTAAAAGTATTTTCATGCATCAAATGAGTATGAAATTACATACCAGGGTTTTTTATAAACCTGCTTGCTGTAACAGGGAGAATTCATGTTTGCTTCATACAGAGGGAAATCCTGGAGCTTTTATGAACTGGTAAAAATAGAAATTGCGAAAATCAAAATACCTGAATCAGACAATTTCGGCNNCGGCAACCATTGCAGTTTTAATATCTGCATTCCGCATGGCGATACTTCTGGCAGCCTTCCCTGCAAATTCTGTAAAAGCCTTTTTGGTCAGGATGTCATCACTCAACATAAGGGGAACGCCTTCATCGCCTCCCTCCCGGATTCTTTGTACAAGGGGTATCTGACCCAGGAAAGGAATATCATATTCCTCAGCAAGCCTTTTGCCCCCTTCTTTTCCGAAAATATAATACTTGTTACCGGGCAGTTCTTTTGGAGAGAAATAACTCATATTTTCTACCAGTCCTATGATGGGCACTTTCAATCCACCCTGGCTGAACATGGCGATTCCTTTTTTTGCATCTGCCAAGGCAACGTCCTGTGGTGTCGTTACAACAATAACTCCTGTAACGGGAACGGTCTGCACCAAAGTCAAATGAATATCTCCTGTCCCCGGCGGCATATCAATTACCAGATAGTCAAGTTCGTCCCAAAGAACATCGGTCACAAATTGGCGGACGGCACTGCTCACCATCGGACCCCTCCAAACCACCGCATTCTTTTCATCTACGAGTAACCCGATGCTCATTAATTTGATTCCATATCTTTCCAGGGGGACAATCATTCCTTTTCCATCTACATTCATCATCTTTGGACGCTCACCGCGCACCCCGAACATGATGGGCATGCTTGGGCCATATATATCCGCGTCCATCAATCCCGTTTTTGCTCCTCCAAGCGATAAAGCAATCGCAAAATTAGCGGCAATCGTACTCTTGCCTACGCCCCCTTTTCCGCTAACGATTGCAATTATATTTTTCACCTTGGGTAGTAAGGCCCTGGCATCTTTTCTATTGGAACTGGTATTCGATGTAAATTGAACCTGAACAGTGGCGTCTTTGTCAACCAATAAATGAATTGCATCCACACATGCTTTCTTTATCAGGTCTTTCAAAGGACAGGCAGGAGTGGTTAATACCACAGTAAACGAGACATCATTGCCTCTAATCTCAATATCCTTCACCATATTTAGCGTAACAATATCTTTCCCAAGATCAGGTTCCTGAACAGTACTCAAAGCCTCAATAATTTTATCCCGGTTCATGCTGAAATGTTTTGTTAAAAACTTTATTTTGCATCAAAATTAACCAATGCCCTCTTTACTTTGTTTACGATTTGCGGTTTAAAGTCTAATTTTGGCACCTTATTGGGTCCATCAATATAATATTATGAATTTTATCAGGTGCATGTGGAAAATAGCGCCCCTGCCATCAGCCTTATCAAAACTGAAAATGTTCGCCGAATGAAAAAAATTGTACTGTATATTTTACTTTTATCCGGACCCTTTGCTGCCCATGCACAGTTTGACAAGTTAAAAGATTCCGTCGTTCAGTTATTTGGGATTGTTATGACCGCCGACAGCCTCCAGGGCATCCCCTCGGTTACAGTGACTGTAAAATCTCCCAATGGAATGAACAGGGGGACCTTCTCCAATGACCAGGGTGTATTCTCTATTGTGGTGATGAAAGGAGACCAGATCAAATTTTCAAGTATCGGATATAAACCCAAGGAAGTGCAGATTCCAAGGGATCTTCCTGGCAATCAGTATAGCATCATCCAGTTGATGGTGACGGACACCGTTTACCTTCCGGCAACCATAATCAAACCGAGGCCTACCCGGGAACAGTTTGACAGGGATTTTGTCAGAACCAAAGTGGACGATGACGATATTGAGATAGCTCGGCAGAATACCGATGCTGCCAAACGAAAGATTTTGGTGAGAACCATGCCTGCCGATGCAAAGGAAGCCTCCAATTATTATCTTCGCCAAAGCGCGAAGACTTATTATTACCAGGGACAAACGCCACCCCAGAATATCTTCAACCCGCTTGCCTGGGCTGATTTTATACAGGCATGGAAAAGAGGTGATTTCAAAAACAATTAATTGCTCCGCTTAACTAATTCTTAAAAAGCAGTCTGCCAGGATTGCTTTTTTATTTTCCGGGTGTAGCTTTGGCATCCTTATGAATGATATGGATTACCCCCAAACAATTGATTTTTTATTTAACCGTCTGCCCATGTTTAGCCGCATTGGCGCGGCAGCATTTAAAAACGATCTTGACAATGAGCTAGCTCTTTGTAAATTTCTGGGGAACCCTTACACGAAATTCAGGACTGTCCACGTTGGCGGCACCAATGGCAAAGGATCGGTCAGCCATATGCTGGCCTCTGTTTTTCAAAGTGCAGGATATAAGACAGGTCTTTATACATCCCCGCATCTAAGGGATTTCAGGGAGCGCATAAAAATAAATAATGACCCAATAAGCAAAGAATTCGTGGTTGATTTTACTGGTCGTGTCGGAGCCCTGATCACTGCAATAGAACCTTCCTTTTTTGAGATCACCGTTGCTATGGCCTTTGAGTATTTTGCCCTGGAGCAGGTGGATATCGCGATTGTGGAAGTTGGCCTTGGGGGCAGGCTGGATAGCACCAATATAATTACACCTGAATTGTCCGTAATTACAAATATCAGTTATGACCATATGAATATGCTGGGTGATACGCTGGAAAAGATCGCCTTCGAAAAAGCAGGGATCATCAAACCGGCCATTCCGGTTGTTGTTGGCGAACGCCAACCTGCAAGTTCCGCCGTTTTTGAAAAGAAGGCAGCTGAACAATCCTCGGCCCTGAGCTTCGCCGATCAGCAAAGGTTTATTGCGGACTGGAAATTTGAAAACCATAAACTTGTAGCGGAAGTCACAACAGCGCATTCAAATGATAAGCAATATTATCATCTTGATTTAACCGGAATCTATCAAACCAAGAACCTGCTTACGGTTTTGGAATCCGTTCACCTTCTTCGGCAAAAAGGATGGATTCTTCCTGAGGATAAAGTAAAAAAAGCACTTTCGCAGGTAAAAAAACTAACCGGTTTATTTGGCCGCTGGGAATCGATTCATCAACACCCGCAGGTTGTCCTGGATGTGGGACATAACGAAGAAGGGATTAGACAGATTACAAGACAAATTGAAATTACAGACCACGAAGAACTCCATATCGTA
The DNA here is from genome assembly GCA_003135585.1 of Chitinophagaceae bacterium. GTDB lineage: Bacteria > Bacteroidota > Bacteroidia > Chitinophagales > Chitinophagaceae > Puia. The sequence continues at coordinate 10,381 of PLCH01000260.1, read as the reverse complement.
ATCGGATTGGTAAAAGACAAAGAAATCGAAAAAATCCTGGCCCTTCTGCCACGGCACGCTGAATTTTATTTCACAAAGGCGCAGGTCCCGAGGGCTTTGCCAGAAGTTCAGTTGGCTGAAAAAGCGCATACCCTTGGCCTCAGGGGCAGTCCCTATCCGGATGTCAATACAGCCTTGCAGAATGCCTTGAACAATTGCTCAAAAAAAGACCTGATCGTAGTTTGCGGCAGTGTATTCGTGGTGGGGGAAGTGACACTTCATTAGCGTTTGTATTTAATACCTCAACTCCCCTAATCTTTCCAAGGCGTAAAACAAGGCGGTTACGTGCATGCTTTGAACGATCTTATTTTCTCTTAACAGTTGTTTTAGTTCATTAATTGTAAATAAATAAACCTCTATCTCTTCATTGTGATCTAATTCCTGCTCCCTGACCAAATTCCCCCCGGTAGCCAGATACATATGCATTAGGTTATTATTCGTGGAGGGGTTGGCTGAGGTCTTACCCAGCAATTCAAAATGTGTAAACTGGTACCCCGTTTCCTCAAGCAATTCCCTTGCAATCGCATCTTGCAGGTTAGCATCGGTCTTGTCAACACAACCTCCCGGAATTTCCCAATCGGTTATCCCAAGGGCATGGCGGTATTGTCTTTCCATGATTATTTTACCGTCCTGTGTCAAGGCAACCGCAGTCACCCAATCGGGGAATTCATATACAAAATAAGGGCTGATGATTTTGCCATCCTTTGTTTCGCAGATGTCTTTTCGAATACGCAGCCAGTTTTCCGTAAATAAATATTCCGACGAGCGTGTTTTCCAGTTGAGGTCTTTCATGATCACCAGTTATTCTGTTCCCGGAGCGAAGTAATGTGGGCTACATGGTGTTTCCCGTGCCAGGCATACATACCCAGTAAATGCCATAAAGTTATGGTCTTTTCAAGGACCGGATGAAAAACAGTACGGTCCCAATTCTCATCATCCAGGTTTCTTACCGCTTCATGCCACCTTGCGTGGAGCGCATATAATAAGGTAAGGGAAATATTGATAGGAAGCTTCCTGACATCATTCAATTCTGCCCAGGCTTTTTCTTCATAACTGCGGATGGTTGGATTGTTCTCGGTAAGAGCTAATTTGAACCTGCAATAAGCATTCATGTGGCTGTCGGCAATGTGGTGCACCAATTGCTGCAAGGTCCAACCCTCCTTTCGATAGGGAGTGTGGAGTTGTGCTTCATCAAGATTCAGCACAGAATTTTCCAATAATTGAGGCAGGAATTTGAGGTCGTTCAGCCATGCCTGTTTTTGTTTTTCTGAAAATGGCTGTGGTTCATATTTGCCTATAGGGTAACGANNGGTATTACCGGAATCAATAATGGCCACCCTGTCACACAAAACCTCCGCCTCATCCATATAATGCGTGGTTATAATTACAGTCGTTCCCTTGGACCGTATATCCTTAACCAGGTCCCAAAGATTTCTTCTTGCCTGAGGATCAAGACCTGTTGTAGGTTCATCTAAAAAAATGATTTTTGGATGATTGATGAGTGTAGTAGCGATGGAAAAACGCTGTTTCTGTCCGCCACTCAATTCTTTGTACTTGGCTTTGGCCTTATCCCTCAGATTCACCAAATCCAGTAACTCCAGCGGCTTTACGGATTCATTGTATAAACCTCCAAATAATTCAATCAATTCTAAAAGATTTAACCCAGGATAATAACCCGATGTTTGCAATTGTACACCAATGATTTTTTTGATCTGGTCGGGATGTTTATCCAGGTCAATTCCATTCACCCATACTTCCCCCTGGGTTTTTACCCTTAGTGTTTCAATGATCTCAAGTGTCGTGGACTTACCTGCTCCGTTGGGACCCAACAAACCAAAAATTTCTCCTTCATACACATCAAAACTGATTCCCTTAACAGCCAGGAAATCACCGTATTTTTTAGTGAGATTTTTAACAGAAATAATCGTGCGTCGATCCATATCGGCGCAATTTACACCAGTTCCTTTTCAGGGCCAAAAATGTTCATTGCGGTTCAACGTGTAAAAATCTGGGTATAGTAGATCATCCCGTGGCTGTCTTTTGCCCATCCAATACCCGTTAGTATAAAGTTTCCTTCTATATTTTTTTTGTGTAATGAACTATGCATCCAGCTTTCCACGACTTCCTTTGCAGTTAACTGGCCATAAGCCACATTTTCAGCAGTTGCTGAAACCGAACCCAATTGTCTTTCAATTGCATTCATCCGCAATTCGAGGCCGTTGTGTCCGAATGGTGTCCTTCCTTCTGCCATATTCTTGCAGTGTTGCAATGCTATGGATGATTCAAAACTGTTTAATTGTACCGGAATTTTGCCCATGGACCGGCGGTGCATATTTTCATAATACAATATCCTGACGCCCATACCTTCAGTGGATATTACCCTATCGGGTTTCTTTTCTGCTGCTATATTTTTGGACGGGGAAGTTCTTTTGGAACAATCCGTAAAAAAGAAAAAAGAAAACAGTACAAGAGCAAAAAAGCAAATCCTGACCAACCTGTCCTTATTCATAACCGAATGGTTTTTGCTGGTTTAGCAAATACGAATATTATACCAGCTTTTACACATTATCCCTAAGGTATTCTTCCAGCTCTTCCATCATATTTTTACTCCCGATAAAAAATGCGGATCTTTGGTGTAATTCAGTAGGTTGAATATCCAAAATCCTTAATTTGCCATTTGTGGCCTTGCCTCCGGCTACCTCAAGTATGAAGGCAAAGGGATTACACTCATACAACAGCCTCAATTTCCCGTCTGGCTTGTCAGTAGTTGCCGGGTACATGAAAATACCTCCTTTAATCAGGTTTCGGTGTACATCGGATACCATGCTTCCTATGTAACGTTGTGTATAGGGGCCCCCATTTGTCTTGTTCTTCCTCTGACAAGCGTCGATGTATTTTTGTACTTTCTCTCCATAACGGAAAAAATTGCCATGGTTGACCGAATAGAATTTTCCATTCTCGGGACATTTGATATCCGGATGGCTAAGGGTGAATTCGCCAATGGAAGGATCCAGGGTAAACCCATTCACCCCCCGGCGTGTTGCATATACCATCATAGTCGAGGACCCATAAATGATATAACCTGCCGCTACCTGTTTTATACCTGGCTGCAGAAAATCTTCTTTTCTGCAAGGCTTTCCTCTTTCGCTTACTCTTCTATAGATGCCAAATACGGTGCCGATAGAAACGTTCACATCAATATTTCCACTGCCGTCGAGAGGATCGAACAGGCACACATATTTAGATTGGTTGCTCACTTCATCATCAAATACCACAATATTGTCCAGTTCTTCACTGCCAATCCCCGCACAACTAATTCCGTGTCTTAAAACTCCCATGAATTGGTTGTTGGCAAAAATGTCTAATTTTTTGACATCCTCCCCTTGCACATTTGTGGTCCCGGCGTCTCCCAGGATATCAACCAATCCTGCTTTGTTTACTTCAACATTTATCCGCTTTGCCGCCAGGCCAATATCGCGCAATAAATTGCTGAGCTCCCCGGTCGCATTAGGAAAATCACGAAGCTGCTGGATCGTAAATTCATCCAGTGTGAGCACTCTCCNNCCGAACAAAAGTACAGTTTAATTTTTGACAGCCTCCACCAAGTGTATGTTCGACACTATGCCTTTCATATCTTTGCGGCCAATAAACTTTTACCGTATACTAATCAATCACCGTGAAACTCGTCTATGAAAGTTTTTAAATTTGGCGGCGCAAGTGTTAACAGCGTTGAAAGAATAAAAAAACTCCCCGGAATCCTGCAACTTTATCCTGATGAAAAGGTCTTAATAATCCTATCGGCTATGGGAAAGACAACCAATGCCCTGGAGAAAGTCGTCGAAGCTTTTTATAAAAATCAAAAGGAAGAAGCGTTAAGCCTATTCNNATGTTAAAGAAAATCACCTGACAACGGCCAAATATCTACTGGTAAGGAACCGGCTAAAAACAGAAAATCAGCTCAGGGACTTTTTTACAGAACTTGAATGGTTGCTTCACGATAAACCTCAGAGGGAATATGATTACTACTACGACCAGGTGGTGTGCATTGGTGAACTTCTATCTACTGCTATCGTAAGTGCCTATCTCAATGAATCAGGTATAAGTAATCAATGGATGGATGTGCGCGATATATTCCGTACCGATGATAATTACCGGGATGCAACGATTGATTGGGGCTTCACACAGGAAAAAATAATAAAAGAAATCATCCCCCAGTTCAATAAGAATAATATTGTTATTACCCAGGGATTTATCGGTGCAACAGATGAAAATGAAAGCACCACCCTTGGTCGGGAAGGCAGTGATTATTCGGCGGCTGTTTTTGCCAATATGCTTGATGCGGAAAGCCTGACCATCTGGAAAGATGTGGAAGGAGTAATGAATGCAGATCCAAAAGAGTTTCCCGACGCCCGGCTTATCACCCAGCTCAATTACGATGAAGTGATCGAAATGGCTTATTACGGTGCACAGGTAATTCATCCAAAAACAATTAAACCCATTCAGAATAAGGCCATTCCTTTGTACGTAAAATGCTTTCTTGATATAAACCTGCCGGGCACAGTGATTCATACAAAGGGGTTAAAAAATTTACCCGCTATCATTGTATTAAAACAAAACCAGGTTTTGCTGCATTTGCATTCCAAAGATTTTTCATTTGTCGGGGAAAAGCCTACAGCCGAATTGTACCACTTATTTTCAGAGATTAAAATCAAACCCAATCTGGTTCACAACGGGGCGGTAACACTCGAAGTATGTCTGGATGATAAACCCGAAAAAATCGAAAAGCTGGCTTTAAGGGCGTCCGATATCTTTGAAGTAAGAATTGAAAAAGGACTCACCCTGCTGACCATCCGCCATTACCGGGAAGAATTATTGAGTAAGCTAACAGAAGGAAAACAGGTGATTTTAAAGCAACAGTCTGCTCAGACGGTTCAGGTCCTAATGCGGTAATTGAATCAATCCACTCCTACCATGATTGTTTGCTTCAATTTGATAGGCACGTTGACGCCTGCCCGCACTGCCGGCAGCCAAACCGGCATTTTATTGAATGACTCTTCTATCTTTTCATTCATTACATCGTTGCCTCCTGTAAGTACGTTCGCATAGATAAGTTTACCTTCTGGATTGACAATATATTCAACCATTACATAAGTCTTGCTCTGGCCCTTTTCAAGGAATGGGACCATATCCTTGCTCAGCTTTTCAACAAAATCACGGAATGCATTGTTTCCTCCAGGATAAACCGGAAGCCTGTCTACTGACTCGGCAAGGTCTTCTTCCCTTATAGGCTGCGCAGCATGGGTTCTTTTCTTTTTAGGTTTTATCTCTGTTTTTGGCTCTTCGGTCACAGGCACCTCTTCAGTAATGTATTCTCCTCTTGCGTTAATAAGAACAAGGGGGACTTGTCTGTACTTTTCAAAATAATAATAGGCATTTTTCATACTTTTTTCAAAAGATGAAATTTCAAAAAAGTCAAGCATATAATGATTGAGGTAAGAAGCACTTCTGGGATTTCTAAAATTAATGGGGAAAATATGAACCGGAATGAAATCTTCCCCAAGGTCTTTGGCATGGGCGGCCACGATATAAAGTTCTTCGATTTGTTCGTCCGTGATGGGAATACAACCCGTCGTTACACAACTTCCGTGAATGTAGATATCGCCCCCGGGTTGAATCATGTCGCTCAGCAATTTATCCGATTCATTCGGATAGTTCAAACCAAGGGAAAGGTGGTAAAGACTTCTCGGGTTGAACTCATTAATATAATAGAACCCTTCCGGAACCTGATAATCACCCGCCATCCTCTTTGGTCCCAGAGAACCCGCCAATGCACAGATTCTATACGTCTTGAAAAGTTTATATTTCTCCTCCTTCTTATTTTTTACCCACAATTCCAATTCACTATCGTATTTGAATGAACGGATGTATACATATTTCGCCGGCCAGATTAATCCCTTTTCCCGGAATTGTTTCATCAGTGTATCTTCCNNGAGAGGCAGAACCAAGCAGATAACCACCAGGGAAAAAGTATGAAAGACAGTGTTTTTTGCCATGCAAAGGGAATAGATCCGAAACCCGATTAACAATACCTTTAAACAAAAAAAAGCCCATATTATTATGTCAACCACCAAAACTTTGAATAGGTTTCGGCTGTCTCAATGAAATCCTGCATAATTTCCGGTATGGTGATGAAAGCCTTCCCGGTTCAGCGGATCGCCTGCAGAACACAGCGAGCGATGCTTTTTTAGGCAGAAACAAAGATAGCAATCAATTCTGCAAACGCAAAATTGTACGGGTGCCTCACCCATTCAAGGACTGAAATTCATGAAAGAATCCAAATCAAAAGATTTACAAATTTCCCCTGGCTGCTTGTTCTCTTTCAATAGCCTCGAACAATGCCTTGAAATTGCCTTTCCCAAAACTTTTCGCTCCTTTACGTTGGATGATTTCAAAAAATAAGGTGGGTCTGTCCTCAACAGGCTTGGTGAATATCTGAAGAAGATAACCTTCATCATCCCGGTCAACCAGAATACCCAGTTCTTTCAGGGGTTTCAGCCCTTCGTCTATTTTTCCAACGCGCTCCAGCATATCCTCATAATAAGAGGAGGGCACCTGTAGAAACTCCACCCCTCTGTCCCGTAATTGGGTAACTGTTTCCACAATATTATTCGTCGCCAAAGCCACATGTTGCACTCCCTCGCCATTATAAAATTCAAGGTATTCTTCAATCTGTGATTTTTTTTTGCCTTCGGCAGGTTCNNATTTAACATACCCATTACCGTTACTCATCACCTTACTCATCAAAGCGGAATATTCGGTGGAAATATCGCTGTCATCAAATGTGAGGATATTGCGAAAACCCATCACTCCTTCATAAAATTTTACCCAGGGTTCCATCTGGTTCCAACCAACATTGCCCACGCAATGGTCCACATATTTCAGTCCGGTCGAAAGCGGATTGTAATGGGTTTTCCATTGCCTGTATCCGGGTTGGAAGGGTCCCTTATAATTTTTTCTTTCCACAAAAAGGTGAACCGTTTCACCATAGGTATAAATACCGCTTGTAACGACCTCGCCAAAATCATCTGTACTACGGATTGGCTCCTGATAGCTTTTGCCTCCTCTTTTTGTGGTTTCTTTCCAGGCGCTTGCTGCATCATCCACCCGCAGAGCCAGGACCTTCACGCCATCCCCATGAAGATGGACATGACCCGCAATAGCGTCACAGGTCTTTAAAGCAGTGGTAAAGACAAAAGTCAATTTTTCCTGCTGAACCACGTAACTGGCTTTGTCTTTCATACCTGTCTCAGGCCCAGCATAGGCGACTGACTGGAACCCAAAAGCCGTCTTATAATAATAAGCTGCCTGTTTCGCGTTTCCAACATAAAATTCTACATAATCAGTTCCCTGTAATGGCAGAAAATCAAGTGGTTTTTGTTGTTTGGCATTAGCCGCTAATAAAGTTGACATATGGTTAAGAAGTTTAATGAGAAAGATAGTGGCTGAACTAAACTGCTGCTTTGGATCAAATGCAGGATTTGGGCAGAAAGAAGATTAAACTGTCGCACCCATCGCAAGAGCCTCCATTAAGAGGCAATAATAAAGGCGTTTGTCAGCAAAAACTTTATGTGGATAATCAGGTAGCATACTTCCCCACAAAGCTAACCTATTTTCGGATATGGCCGGATCGCTTTCTGTCGGCCAGCCTTGGGAATGCCCACCATTTCTTATCTTCACAGCTCAAATGGAAAGTATGATGAAAGTGGGAATTCTCGGTGGCGGACAACTCGGAANNGCTACAGGCTGCTGCCAATTATCCCGTGGAGACACATGTGATGGAAAATGATGGAGATTGCCCCGCAGCCCATTTATGCCACGGCTTCACAAAAGGGGATATCAGGAACTTTGAGGATGTTTATCAATTTGGCAGGAAGGTGGACGCAATTACGATCGAAATAGAATCTGTGAATGAGGATGCTCTTGAGAAGCTGGAGGGAGAAGGGGTCAAGATTTATCCCAAACCCTCTGCCCTCAGAATTATTAAAAACAAAATCCTTCAAAAACAGTTTTATAAAAACCATGAAATTCCAACCTCCCCTTTTGTTGTTACAGAAAATCTGAATGAATTGGCATCCAAGCTTGATTTTATTCCCGCGGTTCATAAGATATCAACGGGAGGCTATGATGGGCGGGGAGTCCAGATTATCAAAACCAGGGAGGATATCCAAAATGGATTTGACCTGCCAAGCGTACTAGAAAAGCTGATTGACATACGTAAAGAAATTGCCCAGATCATTGCGATAAATGAAAAAGGGGAAACAGCTATATACCCGGCAGTAGACATGGTATTTGATTCTCGCAGGAACATATTGGACTATCAGATAAGCCCGGCTGATTTGACCAAGGAAGTCATTTGGAAAATTGAAGCCATCTCCCTGAAAGTAGTAAAGGAATTAAAAAGTCCGGGTATTTTTGCAGTGGAGCTCTTTGTGGATGGAAAGAATGAAGTGTTTGTAAATGAAACTGCTCCGCGGGTTCACAATAGTGGCCACCATACGATTGAAGCCAGTTACAGTTCACAGTTTGACATGCTATGGCGCGTGATCCTTGGGTATCCTCTTGGAAACACCAATCTTATTATCCCCGCGGCCATTGTCAATCTGTTGGGAGCAGACGGAAACCATGGGGAAGCCACTTACCAAGGGCTTAAGGAAGTTCTAAAAATGGACAACGTGTTTGCCCATATTTACGGGAAAAAACAGACCAGCCCGGGCCGGAAGATGGGCCATGTAACCATCCTGGGAAAAGAAAAGACTGACCTCGTGCACGCTGCACGAAAAATAAAAAATGAACTTTCTGTCATAACGCTGAATCAGGAACAAAAAAATCAAAAACAATGATACAGGTCGGAATAATTATGGGCAGCGACAGCGACTTAGTCATTATGCAGGCAGCAGCAGACATACTGAAGGAATTCGGTATTGAATTTGAACTTACGGTTGTCTCCGCCCATCGGACCCCGCACCGCATGGTGGAATATGCCTCGAAGGCCAAGGAGAGGGGCCTGAAAGTAATTATCGCCGGGGCAGGCGGTGCAGCACATTTGCCTGGAATGGTGGCTTCCATCACATCTCTGCCTGTAATAGGTGTTCCCGTAAAATCTTCAAATTCCATGGACGGATGGGATTCCATACTTTCCATTCTTCAGATGCCAAATGNNCATACTTGCTGCGACCATAATTGGTGCATTTGATGAGGTGATTGGTGCCGAGGTAGAGGCCTATAAAAAAAATCTTGAATCAGATGTAATCAGTAAAGTGGAAAAATTAAAAAAAGACGGTTGGGAAAACGAATTTGATTAAAACATATTCCATGCGCCCACTTAACTTCGAAGAAAACCACCCGGGTGCCCTCTTACAAAGAAGGACCTTCCTATCAGCGGCCCTTAAAGCAGCAGGAGCAACAGCCTTACTTGCTTTGCCCGGAAGGGGATTTACCAATGAAGCACAATCCCCGAAAACAACCTATACCGTTCAGGATATCATCGATATCATTCTGAAAGAAATTCCAGGGGCTCCTTTCCCCCATAGCGTTGATACGATTAAGAGTGGAAACGCAGGGCAGAAAGCGACCGGAATCGTCACCACCATGTTTGCCACTATAAAAGTGATTGAAGAAGCCGCCCGAATGAATGCCAATTTCATCATAGCCCATGAACCAACATTTTACAACCATGAAGATGATGTACACTGGGTTCAGCACAATGAAGTTCTGAAAAAGAAACAAGCCCTGTTGGAGCAGCATCAAATAGCCATCTGGCGATTTCATGATTACTGGCACAGTTATCGTCCCGATGGCATCGGTTATGGTGTTTTAAAAATGGCCGGCTGGCTCCCCTATTATCAGGCCGATAAAAAGATGATTCAATTGCCAGCCGTACCACTGAAAACCCTTCTGTTACAAATTAAGAAAAACCTGGGTATAAGTCATATGCGCGTTNNCCGGGTGCAGCGGGTGGCCAGAGGCAAATATTACTTGCAGAGAATGAGAAGCCGGATGTACTCATTGTAGGAGAAGTGCATGAATGGGAAACTGCAGAATATATCAGAGATGCCCGGGAGCTGGGCACAAAAATTTCCTTAATTGTGCTTGGGCATGGAGTCAGTGAAGAGCCTGGCATGCAATGGCTGGTGGAGTGGCTGGGTCCAAAACTTCCTGGATTACAAATCAGCCACCTGGCTTCAGGAGACCCTTTCTTTTGGGTCTGACAATTCCGGTATTTTGCTCTTTAAAAACCTTGGGAACAATAATTTTTGAGAAAAATATTTGAAGATTCGGTTCC
>PLCH01000198.1 GCA_003135585.1 Chitinophagaceae bacterium | reverse complement strand
GAGGCTGTCAAGGGTTTTCTGGGTAAATGAAATCTGTATTTCCCCCTGAGCTGTCCTCAGAATAAATTTATCCTCCTGCTGGTATGATAAGGTATTGTATTTACCAGCCGGGAGAATCCATGTTGCTATACCAGAAAATAAGGTAATGATCATCAATAAGGTGAGCGGAGCTGGAAATTTTTTTAAAAGAGTCATCCTGAAATTGTGTTTATACAAATTAGACTTTTTCGATTTAATTTTCTGAGGTTTCAATTTACCCATAACCCAAATGTCTGCTGGTGCCGCCGAAAACCCGCAACAGTAAGCGGTTGTTTTAATTTTCGTAAATTCGCTGCAGAACCTGGCCCATTAAACTGTAGGATTGAACATGGAGAAATTTTTCACCCCATTGCCCTGGAGGGATATTTTGTTTACAGCCTTTTGTATTGTCACCCTGATACAATTATTTTATTATGCCTGGTTTTTTCTACGGCTGGCTTTTTTCAAATCACGAAACAAGGAAAAATCACAACAACACCCGGTTAGTGTGGTGATTTGTGCCAGGGACGATGCAAACAAACTGATCAGCAATTTACCCGGCGCGCTGGCGCAAATTTATCCTTCCACCCATGAAGTGATTGTTGTCAATCACAACAGCCAGGATGATACCCGTTACATCCTGGATGAATTTAAAAAAACTTTTAAAGGTCTCCATATAGTAAATCTGACGCAGGAGGCCATTGGTATACCGGGAAAAAAATATCCCCTAAGTATGGGCATTAAGGAAGCGAAGTATGAAATAGTCCTTCTTACCGATGCTGACTGTGTACCCTCGAGTGAATTTTGGTTACATAAGATGCAGGATGGTTACCGGGAAGGGATAGAAGTGGTACTGGGTTATAGTCCCTATAATAAGAAACCCGGGCTTCTCAATAAGATCATCCGCTTCGAAACCTTTCATTCTGCAATACAATTTCTTTCCTATGCCCTGGCAGGAACGCCTTATATGGGAGTCGGAAGAAATTTATCCTATAAAAAAGAATTGTTTTTTCGCAACAAGGGTTTTTCATCTGTCAATCATCTTCCCGGAGGGGATGACGACCTTTTTATTAATATGGTCGCTCATAAGGGCAATATCAATATTGTTATCGATCCCGAAGCCTTTACCATCTCGGAACCAAAAAAGTCCTTTGCCGAATGGAAGAAACAGAAAACACGGCATTACAGCACAGGAAAATTCTACAAACCTAAACACNNAACACAAACTGCTATTGGGGTTTTATTCGGTTTCCCATTTTTTATTTTATCCGCTTTTCTTTACCTGCCTTTTTGTATTTGACTGGCGATACGTGCTGGCAGTTTTCGGAATCCGTTTCTTGGTGCAGGCATTTGTGTATTACAGGTGCATGCGGAAACTAAACGAAACAGATTTATTTATCTGGTGGTGGCTGCTTGATATCTGGATGTTCCTGTATTATATCATCTTTGTTCCCGCATTATGGAAAAAACCAAGGCCAACCTGGAACTGATTACAAAATATTTTCCCCACCTGTCCCCCCTTCAATTGGAACAACTGGCATCCTTGGAAGAATTGTATAAGGATTGGAACAGCAAAATCAATCTTATATCCCGGAAAGATATTGACAGCATTTACCGAAACCATGTCCTTCATTCGCTGAGCATTGCCGCTGCCTTTAGGTTTGAAACTGGAAGCGAAATCCTTGATATCGGTACCGGAGGGGGTTTTCCGGGTATCCCCCTGGCAATTTTTTTTCCGGCGCTCCGGTTTCATCTAGTTGACAGCATTGGTAAAAAAATAAAAGTCGTGGAGGCTATAGCAGCAGGCATCGGCCTGAACAATATAAGCGTGGAGAATGGCAGGGCAGAGAAAATTACAAAAAGGAAATTTGATGCTGCGGTATCAAGGGCGGTGGCCCCTTTGAAGGAATTATGGCTATGGGCAAAGCCCTTGCTCCATAAAGGGAAGACCCAGCAGGGTTGCGGTCTTATATGCCTCAAAGGGGGGGACCTGTCAACGGAGATCTCGGCTTGCGGCTGCCATCCCCGGATACTGGACATCCATGCCATTTTTCCCGAAGAATATTTTCGCCAAAAATTTATACTACAGGTTCTTACTTAGCTATTACCACAAAATGGTATTTTTATTTAGACAAATGATTAGAACTTTGTAAAATGGCAATTTCAGTATGTATTGTAGATGACAACAAGGATATCCTTTCCGCGCTGGAACAGATAGTTGTGATGGCTGACGGATATGAATTATGTGGTAGTTTTTCAGCTGCCGAAGAGGCCTTGAGGGAGATCCCCTATCTGAAACCCGATGTAGTGTTAATGGATATCAATCTTGGGGAGGCCGAGAGCGGCATTGACTGTGTGAAAGAGCTTAAACCCCAAAATCCGGATATCCTTTATATGATGTGTACGGTTTATGAAGAAGATGAAAAAATATTTGAAGCCCTGAGTGCAGGAGCCAATGGATACATTTTAAAGAAGACAGCACCAGGCAAATTACTGGATGCAATTAAGGAATTGTATGAAGGGGGTGCTCCGATGAGCAGCCAGATCGCCAGAAAAATTGTGAACGCCTTTCAGAACAAGACCCTTTCGGATACAAGCGGAGAAGGTGCAGTTTACCAGGGAAAATCCATCAGAATCCTGTCCAACAGAGAAAATGAAATATTAAAATTGTTATCCAAAGGATTGCTTTACAAAGAAATTGCGGCCCAACTTNNTGTCCGTAAACACGTCTACCATATTTATGAAAAGCTCCACGTAAACAACCGGGTGGAAGCCATCAACAGATTTTACGGCCGTTAAGCATCCCTTATATATAAGAAAATGAGAAATCAATAAAATACCACAAAGTGGTATAGGGTGGTGATTTGCCCTCTTGTACCTTTGCCCCAGGTTGCCAATCAAATATAGCTTTAATCATTTTACACTATCCTTGAAATGTTTGTCTTTTTGACTCCTAAAATTACAAACTTGAAATGTAACGTTTTCTCTTTCTGAAAGGCAAAGCCCTCTCCTGCAGCAGAGAGGGCTTTATTTTACCAGGTCAGTTCCAGCCTATTGTTTTTCCGGTTGATATCAGCCATGCGTTGGGAAGGATCTATTTCAATTATTTTCAAGTCTGTCAGCCTGTGCGCGATTTCAAAGGTGTAGTTTGTGCTTGTCCATTTCCAGGGCTCGTGAACAGTCCTTGGCATTGCACTATCTTCCGCGGGTTTTTCACCAAACATAAGGTATTGGGGAATATAGGCCATTTCCTTACTCCCATCCTTAAATTGCATGACCACATCAATAGGCATCGGCATCTTTCCGATCATCTTCAGGCGTATTTTTGTTTTACCTCCATCCTCCCATAAACTGTCGATGCCATAATCAATAGTTTTGGTTGTGTAAATCCAATATTCCTTGTACCAATCCAATTGAATGCCACTCACTTTTTCAGCGACCCTTATGAAGTCTCCTGCATTGGGATGTTTGAAGCGCCATTGCCTGTAATATTCGTGCAGGATTCTGTCCCGGGTACCGGCACCGACGATATATCCTAACTGTTCGAGAAACAATTCTCCCTTGGAATAAGCTGCAATGCTGTAAGCAAAATTGGTATTGAAATGGTCTGCATGCGTAGAGAGCGGTTCTTCCAGGCCGCTTTTCACCAGTGCAAAATAACTGCTGTAGGCACCCGCGTGGTTTAGCGGCAATTGTTGTTTTTGTTTTTCAAGGTACTGCTGAAGACTTTTGTTTTCAGGGTGCTCCCTCAGTTCCATATCGTAATAATAGGCCTCTATCAGAGCAGCGGCATAACTGGTGAATCCCTCATCCATCCATGCATATAAGGATTCATTCGTTCCTAACATTCCCTGGTACCAGCTATGCATCCATTCATGAAAGGCTGTTCCCAGGCTGGGCCCGCTGATTAATGTGCTCATGGGATACTCCATTCCTCCATCACCCCCATGCACAAACGAATATTGCTTATAGGGATATTTTCCGAAATTACTTTCAAGAAAACCAAATACTTTCACGGCGGCATCTGCCAGCTGATTCCAGGCTGTGTCGTGTTTGGGATCTGCATTTTTATTTTTATACAATACATGGATGACCGGCCCGTTCGGGATACGCCGGATCAAATGTTTGAATTGCGGATCGGCGGCCCACATGAAATCGTGCACATTGGGAGCCAGGAAATGCCAGTTTAATTTGTCTCCGGCAGGCCGCAGGGGTTTTGTACCCGGTAACTCATACCCATAGCCGATCTGGCCGGCATTTTGCAAATAACCCGTACCCCCGAGGATATAGCTCCTGTCGATGGATATTTTAACGTCATAATCTCCCCATACACCATAAAATTCCCGGGCTATATAGGGGGTGGGATGCCAGCCTTCATAGTCGTATTCACAGATCTTCGGATACCACTGACTCATCGAATAACGAACACCCGTCTGCGGGTTATCCCTTCCGCTTCGCCTGACCTGCAGAGGCGTTTGGGCTTCAAACTCCATTTCAAAAACTGCGGAAGACTTTGGCAGGATGGGTTTGTTTAATTTCACCTCGAGAATGGTTTCTTCTGTTTGGAAAGACTGGGGAACGCCGTTCAATTTTAAAGACAGCACCTTCTGGTACCCGATCTCTTCCGGTTTAAGATTAAGTATTCGATCCTTAACGCGGCCATCCCAGTCAGGATGATTGTTGACCAATACCTGACCCAGTTCTCTGCTCCGGTTATCCATCATACTGCCCGGCTGAAATGCGTTCCAGTATAAATGATAGAATACCTTGTATAAAGTATCGGGAGAATTGTTACTATATTCCAGTCTTTGCTTACCCGTAAACCGGTTGGTGGAAACGTCCATGTTGATTTCCATGGAATACTTCACTCTCTGCTGCCAGCGTTCAGGTTGGGCGAACCCAGGAAATGAAGCAGAACAGATCAACAGGAAAATGAAGAAAATACTTTTCATCATGCCAATTAAATTTTAATTTCCAAATTTCGTCAAAATACGTTCAGCTTATAAAGAAAACATGCAATTTTAGGATTTCCCTGCAAGGACAATTGCTATTTCTCCTTTTACATTTTTTCCCCTGAAATAGTCAGCCACTTCCCGGAGGGTTCCTCTTTTATTTTCTTCAAATAGCTTTGTCAGCTCCCGGCTGATACTGCAGGGACGGTCTGCACCAAAATAGCGGATAAATTCCTCCAATGTCTTTACCAGACGCATGGGTGATTCATAAATTACGATCGTTCTTTCCTCCTCAGCTAATTTCTTAAGGAAGCTCTGCCTCCCTTTCTTTATGGGCAAAAACCCTTCAAAAATAAACCGGTTGACGGGAAGGCCGCTGTTCACCAGCGCAGGAACAAAGGCTGTAGGTCCCGGCAGGCATTCCACCCTCACTCCTTTTTTAATACATTCGCGCACCAGTAGGAAGGCCGGGTCCGAGATACCTGGCGTCCCGGCGTCTGTAAGAAGTGCCATCGTCTTACCCTCCAGAAGCTGTTCTATCAGGTGATGAAGAACCTTATGTTCGTTGTGTTGATGATAAGGGGTAAGGGCCTTGATAATTTCGTAGTGGTTCAGCAGTTTAAGTGATACGCGTGTATCTTCGGCCAGCACCAGGTCAACCCTTTTTAAAATTTCCAATCCACGGATCGTGATGTCCTGCAGGTTGCCTATAGGCGAAGGTACCAGGTACAATCCTGTTTTTTCCTCAGCAGGTGAAGGAGTTTTGGTTTTAGTTGAGTTCATATCAATTAACCGAAATCTCGAAATATTCCATCACCGGGTTGGCTAATAATTTCTTGCCTGCTTCCTCTGCAATCTTTTTTGCCTGGTCGGCAGAATCGGCTTCGACGTCCAGCGATATGTGCTTGCCAATCCTCACGTCCCTTATTTTATCCAAACCTAAATTCTGCAATCCGCCCAATACTGCTTTTCCCTGCGGATCTAATAGTTCTTTGAGTGGCATCACCTTTACCTGGACTAAGAAGATCATCATGTTTTGTTTTTGAAAGCTAAAGATAAGACAATGTAAAAAATGAAAACCACCGGCACTGCAAACCATCCCAAAAAGATTGCCGCCCCTATTGCAACTGCAAGCAGAATAAACTTCGGCAGATTATTCTTGATGGAAAAATCTTTGAATTTTAAGGAAAGCAGTGGGAGATTGCTTACCATTAAATAGCTTAATAAAAAAATGATGGTGTACAGTACCCATTTATTCAGCAAGAGCCCCACCACAAAATCCCCTGCATTCCAGTAAATCAGCGGTAAAGAGGCGATCAGCAGGCCTGCGGCAGGTGCCGGCACACCCCTGAAACCCAGCTGATGAGACTCATCCAGATTGAACCTGGCCAGCCGGTAAGCGGCAGCGCAGGGGACTACCAGGGAAGGAAGCATCCAGTACAAGGAAGCATCCACTCCGTCTTCCTGTTTCATAAAACTCATACGCAGGAACTGATAAAGGATCATACCCGGCGCCACACCAAAACTGACAAGGTCGGAGAGGGAATCCAATTGTTTGCCCATGGCAGATTCTGCTTTTGCCAGTCTCGCTACAAATCCATCCAGGAAGTCAACCAGTCCAGCCAGACCAATAAACAAAGATGCCATCCATATTTTCTCGGGCATGTCTATTAATTGTGTCCCGTCGGGGTTGTACATGATCGATATCCCGTTTTGCAAAATAAAAATTGTAGCCAGGCAGCCAAAGAAAAGATTTAATAGAGTGAATAGATTGGGTAATTGTTTCATGCAAAGGGGGTTTGGGAGGTTTTCATAATAGCTTCTATCTCATCGGCAGTGATCGGAATATTCGACATCAGGTCCTTATTTCCGCTTTTGGTGATCCAGACATTATTTTCAATACGGATACCCATTTGTTCTTCTTCTATATAAATGCCTGGTTCAACTGTAAGAACCATACCAGCCTGAAGCGGTTCCATTCTCGGACCAAGATCATGGACATCGATTCCCAAATGGTGGGAAATACCATGATAGAGATATTTGGAGTAGGCCGGGTTTTCGGGACCCTGGTTTTTTATTTCGGATTTTGTCAACAAGCCTATTTTTTGAAAAAGATTGGTTGCTTCCTCCCCCACCTGTTTGTGGTAATCAACGATAGTGATTCCCGGTCTTAGCAGACTCTTGGAATAATTGTGCAAATGCAGACAGGCATTGTATACCTGTTTTTGCCTTTTTGTGAACCGGCCATTTACAGGAACCGTCCTGGTCAGATCGGCGCAATATCCTCCGTATTCAGCGCCAAAATCCATGAGCACCAACTCCCCCGTTTTACATTCCTGGTTATTGGAGACATAATGCAGCGTTCTGGCCCTGTCCCCGCAGGCGATTATACAGCCATAGGCCTGGCCGGTCGCTCTTTGGGAAAGAAAGGAATGCATAATTTCAGCTTCAATTTCATATTNNTAAACGTAAAAAGGTGGAATCGGTGATGTCAATCGCTTTCTGCAATACTTTTACTTCCAGTGGCGTTTTGACGGCACGAAGCTGCTTCATGATCCTGGCCGTTCGCTGGTAATTGTGAAGGGGGTAACGTCTGCGGGTATCCTCAATAAACCTGTATTCCCGCGTTTGAACGAGACTGGCCTTTCGGTCATTTTCGTTCGAGTCCAGATAGATATTCTCTGATAAATGGATCCAACCCTGAAGCAGGGCATCAAGACTGTCCAGCCAAACAATGGTCTGTATCCCGGAAATATTTTTACCTTCTTCGGCTCCTAATCTCCTGCCATCCCATTTCTCTTTTAATTCATTTGGGCGAACCAATACCAACACTTCCCTGTATTTCCGATCGGGATGATCAGGAAAAAGTATCACCATGCTGTCCTCTTGAACAATTCCACTCAGCCAGAACAAATCACTGTTCTGCTTAAAGGGATAAATGGCGTCCCCATTGGAAGGCACTTCATCATTGCTTATGATAACTGCAATAGAATTTGGCAGTAAATGCTTTATGAATCGTTCCCGGTTCTTTATAAACAGCTCCGGATCCAACGGAAGGTATTTCATGTATACATCTTTATTTAAGATGGGAAACTCCAAAATTCGTAAAAGTAAGGAAGGTTTCAGGAATTAATTTTGATTGTCAGATGGATTTTGCTCAATTGGCTAAGATATATCGTAAAGAAGGTAGCCCAAGCAACTCAGAAAAGATGTATAACCCTGCCGAATGCATTGGATGTAAGAAATCGGCTATTGTAGGCAATCCTGATCCTAAGCATGTTTCAACAAGCTTTGTAGAAAGAAAGAATTTAACAATGAGAATGCATATGAGAAGATTTACTAGACTTACCACCGCTTTCTCAAAAAAAATAGAGAATCATTGTTATGGTATTGCTTTGCATTTTGTTTATTGCAACTTTGTAAAAATTCATAAAACCCTGCGGTTTCCACCAGCAATGGAAGCTGGATTGATTAAAAGATTAAGGGGCATAAAAGACATTGTAAAACTGACAGAAGATAATAAATAAAAAACGAATAACATGAAAAAAATAATCATTCCTATGCTGCTTGTATTTTATCTGCCATCCTCCTTTTCACAAAACAACCAAGCTGATACCGGAGCTATTAAAGCATTAATTGCAAGGTACGTTGAATCCATTAGCACTGGTGATTCTGTATTAGGCTCTAAATTATTTTCGCATTCACCAGAAGTTTCATTTATACAGCCGAGGGGCCATCAACATGGATGGAATGAAATAAGTTCACAGATATATAATTTTTTCGCAAAAACATTTACCAAGCGCAACTTAAGTATTTTTAACGAGCATGTGACCGAATATGATAATGTGGCATGGGCTGAATTTTATTGGGTGTTTGATGCAACATTTAAACAAGGCAATATGCCATTGCAAACAAAAGGAAGGGAGACGCAAATTTGGAATAAAACAAATAATGAATGGCATTTAGTTCATGTTCATTATTCTAGTATGCCGGTAACAGGGGAACGACAATGATTTTAAAATAAAATTTCAAACTGAGTCTCCCAATAATTGTTTGATGTTTCCACTTATTACAACTGTTGAATGTACCTTTCGATAGCAAAAAGTTTTATGCAGCAAGACCATTAGTGTCAATGATTGTTTAAATCAAAACTGAGTGTAGTTCTGCTGGTCGCCTTGCGTTTCCCACTGGTCGCCAGAGGCCATATAGAAGAGTAAATACAAAACAGAACAGCAGGCATATTTTTGGAGAACGTCCGCGATCCAGGGAAGTTCTTGTTCAGGCAATCACTTCCCTTGGAAATGGTTTTGGAAAAACNNCTCAGAATTGAAAAAGAAGGCAAAAAATTCCGGCTTCTTTATGCCGGGGGAATAAGAGAAAACAGCGCTTTCAGGGAAGTGACAAATCAGGATTTTGATATGGAACCCAATTATATCGGCCTGTTTGCCCTGAAGGGTTTTGTGAATGAATCGGGAAATATTCCCGCACATTTTAAATATTTCAGCCTTTCCACCCATCCCTGTAATAAATATTGAGTGCTCCCCGCTTACCGGTCATGCTTAAGGTTAGACCTTCCAGACAAAGCTTTTTTGTAAAAACCCGAACCGGTCTGGGTTAACAGGCGCTTATAAAGGC
>PLCH01000189.1 GCA_003135585.1 Chitinophagaceae bacterium | reverse complement strand
TTTCAGCTCCGGTAAGTGTACCATTCAATGCCATTGAATCGGGGGCATCTCCCCAAAAATCTGCGATATTGGCAAATCCAAAGCCTCTCATAATTAGTGCTACGCCCTGGTGAAAATCCCAATTATAGCTCTGNNAGTCAAAATTCTGTTGATCCCACTGGTAATCGCTAAAAGTGGAACCAAATGCATCCTGGTAAGTCTGTTGCATTGCACCTGATATAACTCCTGACCCATAATTGCCATACCACATTGCCGATTGGGAAAGTACTCCTGCCATTAAATAATCAGGAGATGCCTGGTCGGGCGTAACATTATTTGGGTTGCTATTTATTGCAGAAAACTTTTTACAGGAATCACCAGCTATAATTATTGCGAGGAAAACGCAGCTAATTATAAATATTTTTTTTGCCCTTTTCATCTTTTTTATTTTTAAGATTTACTAGATTGGGTTGTTAGAAACGAACATTGAGTTTTACGCCTGCGGGTATCGTCCATGGGGTTATGTTATAATACTCAATACCCTGCTTAAACTGCGAGCCATTGGCTTGCGCCCCCGGCTGAAAGTTAAACGCAAGTTCCGGATCAATACCCGCCTTTGCCTTGGTCCAGATGATTACATTTCTTGTATATACACCAAAAGATAATCCCTGAAGTTTCAGAGCATCCGACCACTTCCTGGGCAATTGCACTGTAATATTCATATCCCTCAGCTTAATATAGGACGCACTGAACATATCCATTCGGGCAAATGACCAGGGTCCATTGGTAACAGCATCCTCATAGTTGTCATATTTTGTAATGGAGGGATCACCTAAGTTCTCAATATACCCACCATTGCCATCACTATAAACGCCGGGATAAAATGCGCCATCATTAATCGTGATATTTCCATTGCTGTTATAAGGAAAACCACCTTGTTGCGTGGTAGGGCCACCTACCAAGTGATATTGCTGGAAACCTGTTACCTTAATAAATGCATCCGGGTTTGTTTTGAGATAGCCGGGTATATTATTGGCATAGCTCGCTGGTATAGGTATTCCCACATTTAACTGCTTTGCCAAGGCGGCGTCAGATCCCATGTAACGGTTGGTCTTGGAGTAGAAAATACCGCCGAGCCGCATGTCAACACTGGCGCTCAGGGTAATCATTTTGTAGGTAATGGAAGTTTGAAAGCCCATTAAAAGCTTTGGATTAAAATTGCCGNNTCCTCCTGCTTTTTGCAGGCCACCTCCATCGTCGAGCAAAGGATATCCGTAATAAGGTGAAGATTTATCAGTAACAGTTGCCATTGCATTATCCCATAACTGGCCGATTTTACCTGTACTGATAACCTGATTCCCTTTTGAATCAAACTGGTTTGGTATCGGCTGACCTTTTACGTAAGTCCAGGAACCGGTAGGTCCATCCTGCCAGAAGGAGAAGAAAGTTTGACCATTGGTTAGCGACAAGATGTAGGTATTATTCTGGGTATAGTTAATACTTGCATCCCAAATCCAGTTTTTATTGGATATAATGGTACCGCCTAATTGCATTTCGATACCCTGGCTGCGAACAAGTCCTGCATTGATTTTCCGTGAGGTTGCTCCGGTCGATGACGCAGTACTGATTCCCAAAATCTGATTTTTGTTATCAGAACGATAAACAGTACCGGAGAAGCGCAGGCGGTTGTTCAGGAAGGCTAAATCAACTCCGACTTCGGTAGATATTGCCTTCTCAGGTAACAAGTTCGGGTTCAAAAGAGCACCCGAAAGCGATTGCGTTGAGATACCCCCAAAACTGCCAGAGCCCAGGGAATTATATAAACTATAGGGATCTGTATCTTTACCCACACTTGCCCAGCCACCACGCAATTTCACAAGGCTTACATATTTTCCAAAAATGAACATTTTATTCAGCAAAAGGCTTAATGAAGTAGATGGATAAAAATAGGAGTTGTTGCCCGGGGGAAGTGTGCTCGACCAGTCATTTCTTCCCGTTACATCTAAATAAGCCATATCATTATAACCAAAAGATGCAGTGGTATATAAACTGGTAACTTCTTTTTCATAGCGACCGGACCCATACCTAACGCTTCCCTGGGCTATATTAGACACATTGAAAAGTTCAGGGGTATTAATCCCCGCACCCGATGCCGAGTAGATCTGATTGCTTGATCCCTGGGAATACAAGAGGTTGCCTCCTGCGGAAGCAGATAAATCCAATTTGCTCAAAAATCTATTGTGGTACGTTACAAGAAAATCTGAATTGCTTTCTGTATTGTACTCATTGGTCAGTCCATAATACCCATTCAATTCATTGTTCAGGCTCTTTGAAATTTTCGTTTCGCGATCTTCATAAAAAAGATCCTGGGAATACCGCAAAAATGCGTTTACATGTGGGCTGATATCAAATGTGCCTTTTACGTTGCCAAAAAGATGATTGCGCACAAAACCATTTTTTACTTGGTGAAGAACAAACCAGGGGTTGTCATCGCCATTGTCGGCGGGGTCCAGCGCACCGGGACTTTCATCGGTGCCTACCGGTGGAAGTGCTTTTCGTTGTTGAAGCCCAGGTGTTATCCAATAATCCTTCATTTGTCTGATGTCAATACTTGGAGAAAGGTAAGCTGCGTCTGCCATAGCACTAGCTCCATTACCCCCAACAATATTGTCAGAGCTGGACCGGGTATAATTTAAGGAGGAGAACAGCCTGAATACGTTGTTGATTTTATGTTCAACGTTAAGAGAAAGGTTGTGTCTGTTGAGCCCGCTGGTAGCCACAATTCCTTCGTTGAACATATTAGAATACGAAAACCGGTAATTGTCTTTATCTGTTGAATTTTCTATGGAAATGCTGTTGGTGGAAGTAAACCCTGTTTGCACAAAGTTCTTGAGGTTATTATGTGAAACCATTGGCAGAGCTTTATAGGTGCCATCAGATTGTAACGGACTATTCCATTGTATACCGTCAATGCCCTGATTAAGCGGAGTACCGAAGCGGTAAGTATTAGTACCACCCAAATCTACGATCACGCCATTCCAGCTATTGAAGCCATTGGGTGTTGTATAAGGGTCAGTGCCCACCGTATAACCCAGGTTTAAGGGGAAATAATGATACGGAACGCTTGCTTCATCAGTTGTGCTGAATGTTATACCAAGTCCTTTTGATTTTCTACCAGATTTGGTTGTGATCAATACCACTCCGTTTCCTGCTCTGGAACCGTAAAGCGCTGCTGCACTGGGTCCTTTAAGTATGGACATACTCTCTATGTCATTTGGGTTTAAATCCGAAATAACATTTCCATAATCCACATCGTTCCCATTCCCATTATTGGTACCGATATTATTCATGGAATTTTGCATGGGCACGCCGTCAACCACAAACAGAGGCTGGTTGTCGTTATTTAAAGAGCGGATACCACGGATCACCACGCTCACTGAGGCATTAGGAGATGATCCGGTAGAATTCACCACCACTCCGGAAACCTTACCGGCCATTCCATTGAGCACATTCGTTTGCGCCACGCGGTTAACGTCGTCCCCTGCTAATTGACCTACATCATAGCCAAGCGACCTTTTGTTCCTGGTGATGCCGAGAGCCGTCACAACAACGCCGGAAAGGGTACTCGCATCGGCAGCCTGGAGAGTTGCGTTTACAGTTGACTGCCCTTTAACCGGTACTTCGATGCTGTTATAACCTACGTACGAAAACACCAATACCGCTCCCGGCCCGGAAACAGTTAAGGNNGCCGGAAAGTGCACTGCCATTGGCATCGGATACTTTACCTGTGACCACGTGGCTTTGTGCCAAAACCACGTTGAAAGAAAAGAGCATGAGGCCTAACGTTATGATAGACCATTTTAACATTGGGTTCAGCGATATTTGCTTACTCATTTTAAGTTGTATTAACAGTTAGGAAATTGAGGGTCTAAAATTTAATTATACACGAGAATTTTTCTGATGATGATATTCAGCTTCCCGGACTTTCTAAACCTGTGCCGGTAAATGTTCCTTTGATATTTCATTTTGGTTTCCTTTTTGTTTTTTTACTAATTGCCGACCGTTTCCATTTACTTTATAATAACAATGGTTTTTCCTTGCCATTATACGCTGACAAAACCGGGCTGTCGGGCGATAATTCAGTTATTATATAATCAATTGATTCTATGTCCGCAATCTTTATTTTTTGAACGGTTTCAAATTTTTCAGCAATTGTCACAACAGCTGTTTTTTTTGCTGCACGAATCATTGCTTTCATTACATGCACTATTTCCCAATCAGAATCCGTGAGTCCACTCTGAACCGAGATGCCATTAGTACCTATTATACACAAGTCGGTCTTAACATTGGATAACTCATTTATTACACTCGCCCCGGTATGGATATTGGCGTTTTTTGCAAGCTTTCCACCAATTGTTATCACTTCAATATTCTCATGCTCTGCTAAAGTGAGCGCTACAACCGGGCTAACTGTAAGAAAGGTTGCCCTTAAGTCATCAGGTATCTTTTTAGCTATCTCCATAATGGTAGTGCCTCCTTCTACCAGTATCATCATATCATCTTTAAAAAGATTAATGGCTTTATCGGCTATCACCTGCTTGGCCTCGAAAGCATAAACCTGGTCCTGCTTACCAAAAGGATAATGAAATGTCTTACTCATGGCGCCTCCATGAAGTTTCAAAATCAATCCAAGTTCATCCAATTCATTTAAATCTCTCCTGATTGTGTCTTCGGAAACAATAAGCTGATCTTTCAAATCGGTAGAAAGAACCTTGTTATGAAGGTTAATTTCTTTTAGAATAAGCTTGTGC
>PLCH01000273.1 GCA_003135585.1 Chitinophagaceae bacterium | reverse complement strand
AACGGATATTTCAACTAACAAGGACAAACCGGGGGTAAAAGCTCTTTCGACTTCAAGCTCAAATAATTCCTCTTTGCCTCAAGATCCTAGGACAATCGCCGAGTCTCAATCCGTGAAGCTGCAGAATTCAGGTACGAATCAGTTCCACCGATGGAACCTCCATGTTCAGAACACCGATATTGTTCAAGGGGACCGAGGTTTTCCAGCCAAATACTCAGGCCCAAATAGCCTGAACAGCAAGGGTGAGGTTCAGGAAACAGTTACAGCAGACTTGTTTGCCGGTGCGAGGTTATGGCGTGGTGCCGAAGCGCACATGGACTTCTTGATATGGCAGGGCTTCGGCCTTACTCCNNCGCTTGTTTATTCGTCAAACCATCGGGCTCGGCGGCCAGCAGGAGGGCGTGCCCGACGACCAGCTCACGCTTGAGGGCAAACGGGACATTTCGCGGCTGACCTTCACCATCGGACGGCTCAGCCCCCTGGACATTTGCGACAACAACACCTACGCGCACGACCAGCATACGCAATTCATGAATTGGGCAATGATGGGCAACCTCACGTGGGATTACGGACAGAATACCGTCGGATATACCACAGGATTTGCAGTGGAATTAAATCAGCCAAAATGGGCTTTGCATTATGGATTTTTCCAAATGCCGCGTGACAAGAATGGATTTACTGGGGACGACCAGTATCTGACCTGGCCTCACCGAGGTGCCTATGGCCCGTTTTTCCGCGCCTGGGGAATGATGGCGGAATTTGAGCGTCGTTATAGCGTCAATGACCATCCGGGGGTGATTCGGTTTCTGACCTGGCTGGACGAAGCTAACTTTGCCAGCTACCGGGTAGCGACTGCCATTCTCCTGGCTAAACCTCCCCATCCAAACATCGGTCAAGGATCGGGAGTGACTATACCTGACTCCGCGCGCGCTTTCCGCCACAAATACGGCTTCGGCCTGAACTGGGAGCAGGAAGTTTCAAAGAGTGTCGGCCTGTTTTCGCGCCTAGGCCGGACTGACGGCCACAACGACACATTTACTTTCACTGATGTTGATTGGTCGGCATCGGTTGGCGTGAGTGTCAAAGGTGATGCATGGCGTCGGCATGGCGACACCTGGGGTCTTGCCTGCATCGTAAGCGGCGCTTCCCGCGATAACCAACAATTTCTGAAGGCAGGCGGAACGGACATGCTGGATGGCGACGGGACCTTGAACTATGAACCGGAGAAAGTCCTCGAAACTTATTACGATTTTCACCTCTGGAAAACCTTTCATGCCACGCTGGATTACCAATTCGTTGCCAACCCTGCATTCAACCGCGACCGAGGCCCAGTATCAATTTTCGGAGCGAGACTCCATTGGGAATTTTGATTATGAGATGGCAAATACACTTTCTCCGGAAAAAAATATGTCACTATTTTAAAGCTTTAATTTCAGGCTGCGGTTTACTACACAGCACGCACTGCAGGACAATTTAAGTTAATAGACTCATTATAATGTAAGGGAGATGCCTCCTCTGCATGGATATCGTTTCAGGTCCGAAAGGAACAAAAGATTTTATTTCCTCTGAGTTGGAATTGTAAATGCTCAATAAAAAATATTCTTTTTTTGAACATCTTTGTTTTTATGGAATGCGGTATTAAACATTGCTCAACAATTTGTGGCTACTTTTCGCACAGGTACTTTTTAACCTAGAAGAAAACTCACATTCAAAAGATTGACAATGACAAAACATATTTTTTTGTTATCGATTTTTCTATTGTCGTTTTCGGGATGAGCTAATAGTAGCGTGGAAATAAAAAAGGAGGGCGAACGTAACCTGGCTGGTTTTCTCGGACGGGACCCGTTTCACGATCAGACATACCTGCAAAAGCTAATATGTATAAGACTTTATAATGATATCGCCATTACTGCCGACTGCTTTGTCAGTTGTTAAGCGGTTATTGCTGTCAAATGTATAAGTGTGAGTCACGCTGATAATAGCTCCCCCTGAGTTATTGCTAACGGTTTTTTGTAAATTCTTGGTAGCCCGTAAATAAGGGATATCAAGAGAAAAAGGATTTAGCAAACTGGAGTAATAATCAAAAGTGGTAGTCCCAAAATCATCTGTTTCTGTAATGACATTACCATTATTGTCATAAGTATCATTAGTTGTATTGTTTAATGTCGCTCCTGAAACTGTGCTAAAACTGTATTCATTTTTTTGAACCAGTTGTTTACTGGAATTATATATATATTTTTCGGTTGTAGTGTCGTTGGTATTGTTGTATTGAAAGGTACTGTCTATAAACGGAATCGCGTTCAGCCAAACAATTTCGTGAATGGATAATGCATTGGAATTAAATAGATCAAGAGTGAATGAGCTTGTACTGTATTGGTAAACAATTTTAAGCGCGGGTGGCGCAGGGATGGATACCATGCTGAGCAGCCGGTTATTATTATCCCAAGTCAAATCAAAAGTAGTTACAGAATTTCCCATGATAGAAGATGTGATATTCTCTGTATACGTTTTGGGCCTTGCGGAGGATGCGTTAGTGCTACTGTCCTTCTTGCAGGAGAAAAAGAACAAAATTCCGACTAAGGCTACCGAGGGTATGGTTAAATTCTTCATGTTGAATAAGCATTTACTCTTAAAGGCTTTTATTTGGAAAGCAGGTTTTGTCGCAATGCTGCAAAAGGAATTAAAAATACAAAAGTTTTTCATAGTACCAAATCTGTTTCAGGTCAGTTAGTTTTAATCAATTTGCGCAATTGCTTTCCAACTAAAGAATTCTTGTATTCGCTAGTATTCAAGATATATTTCCCCGTCTTATAGCTGCTGCTTTTAGCAAAAAGGACATTGCTCAAAGGCCTGCCAAAGAGGATTAGGTTTTGAAT
>PLCH01000303.1 GCA_003135585.1 Chitinophagaceae bacterium | reverse complement strand
GTTGATTTTCTTTTTCAATGATTGCATTTTTAATTTGAATAAGAATATTATCATCTAAATCAGCTTTTCCATCCGGGTCTTTGGACCATTCACCATTTTTTGACTTAAATAAACGATACTCCGCTTGATTTTTTTCATCTGCGATTTTCACTAAGTATCCATTTCTTGACTCAACTTTACTTTTACGGAAAAAGGATAGGCCGACTTTTGTCGTAGTTCCTGATCTTACGTCTCCTTTTTGATTTCGTGGAAGATCAATTGTAAAATGTCCCATTTGGATTGATTTTATTTTTTTTACTTTACCCGCCAGTTTTGGTAAAGAATCCTTAGTCTGGCAACTATTTTCGTGGTGGAACAGGATGGAAAATTATAAAAATGCCTTTGGTTGAAGGTTTGGATTATATTTTTCATCTTTTTTCTTTGTGTTTGTCCTCAAACTAAAATTAAGCCTTATTCCGCTAATTTGTGATATTTCTGTGATATTGTAGCCTAGATAGGATGGTATGAACTAGCCGAAGATGATATAAAATTGATATTTGTTTACTCTATAACTTTTTGTTCAGCAGTATAATTGTTGTTTCAATTGCATCATGAAAAATACGACGAAAAATTGGCTAAAACTGGAACATTTGCTGATGCATTTATGATAATTAAGAACAATAAAGNNGTTCCGGCGTGAATGATCACTTCAGTGGAGGTTATTTATCAGGAATAATTTTAGCTATGGAAAAATCCGACATTGGGCCGAGATTGATCATCATCTGCGGGTTGCCAGGTTCAGGCAAGACCACGCTGGCGAAAGAGCTGGAAAGGAAGCTACATGCAGTTCGCTTTTCTCCCGACGAGTGGTTGGATGCACTCTCAATAAATATCTATGATGAGGAAAAGCGCGCAAAGATCGAGGCGCTGCAGTGGAAATTAGGTAAGGAGCTCCTATCGCTCGGTCTTGCCGTAATAATTGAGTGGGGCACTTGGGGAAGGTCCGAGCGGGACATGCTGCGGCTCCGAGCCCGGGCCCTTGGCGCTGCAGTTGAGTTGTATTATCTCTTTGTGCCTAAGGATGTCCTCTTTGGGAGGATTCAACGAAGGGGCACGGAGAATCCAACCATAGAACAAGATGCAGTATCCCGATGGACCAAGATGTTTCAGGCGCCGACACCCGAGGAGATGGCGCTCTTTGACAAGCATCTGGTTGAGATCTTGTCTCCGGTAGAAACTGACCCACCGCCTAAATTTAATAAATCTTGAATTTCTTAATTCAGGAGCCAATAAAATTCCAAGCTCATTATTTCAAATAAAGGAAGAAGCCATCAACCATGGTTTAATTTCACCAATAAAGAAATTCGTCTTTCCTGTATAGATTTTTCCTCCTGTTTATTTGTATTATTAAAGCTCCCTTTTTTTAGGTAAGCTTTTTTTAATGATAATAAGGGGGCGGGGGGGGCGGATAGGGAGAGTACCTGTAATAATACCTGGGACCGGTAGCTGGGTGCCGGTAGATCATCCGGCGGGCTTGTGGTTTTGGTAAAATTTTGCCCAACCCAATTATGAGCCCGNNATTGATATATGGCAGAATAGGTTGAAACCGATGCGCCTGATCCGAATGAACCAAAATAAAAACCTCCGTCTGCTCCTTCCACGGGTGATAAAACCTGAGCTTTTAAGCGCAAACCAAATCTTGGGCTTACATAAATATTGGTACCCAGTTCGGCTCCCCATGCAAATTTGGTATCACTGGAATTGTCAACGGGCCCGGGAGAAAAAACCGACGCACCCAGCAGGGCACCTATAAATGGATGGATTGCTGACCCGGGAATATAAATGGATTGAACCGGGCCTGCCATTATGTAATTGATTGCGACATTTTGTTTGTTGAGCGGTTGATAATCTCCGTAATTATATATTCCCGCCTTTGTATCCATCCGGTTATACATCAACTCAATTCCAAAACTCCGGTTAACATTAAACAACAAAGATCCTCCCCAGTTCAGCCCCTCATCGATTCTACCATATCCATTATAAAAATTAACCCTGTCCTGGAAGCTGTATCCGCCTGAGGGAACAAATTCAACGGAAGTCTGCGCAAATGAGCAGAGGGCAAACAAGACTGCACAAATCGTCAAAACTGATATTTTTTTCATACAGAGGAATTTTATTTCAGATTGATCTATGACCTTCCAATGTTTCAAAGGTTTAAACGTATTTCTAATAAAGGTGGTTGTATGCTTAATGTTAAGCAGTTGTAAATGGTATGTTCAGATATCCAGTACAAGGCCATCATAGGCCAGCTCCATACCGGGTGGGAGCAATGAATTTACTAATTCATGTTTTCCCAGCTGATGGCTGATATGCGTAAAATAAGACCGGGGGATCTGCAATTCCTGTGCAAGGCTGATGGCTTCCTGAAGTGTATAATGGGAGACGTGTTTCTCGTTGCGCAAAGCATTCACAACAATCATCTCGCAACCTTTGATTTTCTCTTTTTCTGATTCTTCGATACGATTGGCATCAGTGATATAGGTAAATTTTCCGAACCTAAAACCCAGTACAGGCATTTTTAGATGCCATACCAAAATTGGTGTAATGGGGATGTCTCCCACAACGAATGGTTCCAACCCAATCGTTTTCAAATTGATCTCTGGCAGTCCCGGGTATTTCTTTTCCGCGAATGCATAGGGAAATTCCCGGATGATGGCTTCCTGGGTCATTTCATTGGCAAATACCGGCATTGGCTTCTGAGAGAAATAATTGAATGCCCGAACATCATCCAGACCTGCAATATGATCCTTATGCGGATGGGTAAAAATGATGGCATCCAGGCTTTTCAATTTAGCGCGCAGCATCTGACACCTGAAATCAGGAGTAGAATCTACAACCAGGGTGGTTTTTTCGGATTGCACCAGGATGCTTGAACGGAACCGCTTGTCTTTTCTATCCGTCGAAGTGCAGACCTCGCAGCCGCATGCTATCATAGGTACCCCGCTGCTGGTACCCGTTCCAAGAAAAGTAATTTTTAATTTTGGATAACTCACGTGATAAAAGTACGAAGTCCAAAACTGGAAATACCAAGTTGGGAACAGAAGTTTGGAAAATAGGGGAACAAAATGAGATGATCTTATTTCGCGCTTTGAAGCATCAATTCCTCATAAGTTTTCCTTGTATCCGGGGTGAGGGATTCAGGGTCGACGAAAAGTTTTGGAATAATATCAATC
>PLCH01000596.1 GCA_003135585.1 Chitinophagaceae bacterium | reverse complement strand
ATTATGAGTAGTTACCATGTTTCCATATGCATCTTAATTTACGGTTGTATTCTTGAAATTGCCTTTTACTTCTATTTTGCCTAAACCTTTTATAAAGGTATTGACTTCTCTTTATAATACTCCCCGAAATTCGGACCATTGGGCTAGTTAATAATTTTCGTAATTTAACTACCATAAATGAAAAAGCAAACACGCCGGAAATTCGCAGCNNCAACCCAATCATACATTTGAATCATTAGGTATGGGCAACTTTTCTTTGGCATATTTTGCCGGCATTACAAAACTCATGGTCGAACTGGTATCGCTAATATCCATGTGAACAGGCGAAGCCATGGCTATTTGCTTTTTTTCGTTGTTGCCGCCAAAAATGCACCCCGCTAGTATTCTAAAACCAGGTGAGCGTAAATCCTTATTAGTCTTGGCAGAAGATGAAATCATTGCCATTGTTGACATTGGGTAATACCTAATTTCGAAATCCTTTTCAATTTTAACTACTTTGTATTCCAGGGTTTCAGTTTTATTTGTTGCCATCGTGGTATATATTTGAAATAGAATAAATAATCCAACCAAAATACTCACTACTATTAATGTAACTTTCATTGAATAATTTTCTATCTCTGTTTAGTAAGTTTCAAGTTTTTCAAATCAAATCCATTTTGCTTTAGTCGTAAAATTATTTGGGCATAAACCTTTTCATTCATTTCAGGTGTTCTCGAAAGTATCCACAAATATCTTTTATTAGGATGACTGACCACTGTATAACTATAATCATCAGCCAAATCAATGATCCAATATTTGGCCCTAAAAGGCCAAAAGAATTGAATTTTCAATTTTGCATTGCCTGAATTTTTCTCGACAAATGCTTTGCCCTTAATATAGGACTGTTTACCCTTTTTTTTACATGTATTTTCTACCAGCACAAACCCTTTATCGGTTAGCGTATATTCTGCGTTTGTGTATTCGCAGCCCTTTTGAAAATATTGCGGATAGGAAGCTATCTCAAACCAGGTCCCGGCATATTTTTTTAAATCTACCTGTGCAACAGTTTGAATTTGACCCTGTAGTATAGTTGTCATAAAGGTTAAAAGAATTGTAAAACTCGGTAAAGCCTTGACTATTGTGCTCATTTGAAATACTTCACTGAGTCGTAACGTAAGAAACAAAGATGAATCAATAACTACATCTACGGCAATTTATAAGGCTTGAGGCCTTCCGTATCCAATCTGACATTGCTTTGGCTATCGCTTTTGTATTCAATGCAAGCCTTGATTTGCCGCGCTCATTATTCAGAAGTCTTACCATCAAATTCTTCCTCTTCTCTTTCGGCCGCCTCTTTTGTTGCCCTGATGGTCCCATCCTGGTGATTTGGCGGCCCATAAATGGTGTACATATTAAATGCGACGTTACCTGTATTGATGACATTGTGTTTTGCGCCCGAAGGCACAACTATCACATCTCCTTCCTTAACGTCGTATTCATTTGCATCGATAATACATTTTCCGTTTCCGCTTTCAAACCGAAAAAACTGATCATTGTTCACATGAACCTCCAACCCAATTTCTTCCCCAACTTTCAGGCTCATCAATACAAGCTGAAGATGCTTGCCAGTATATAATACTTTCCGGAAATTCACATTTTCCAAAGTCAATTTCTCGATATTGCCCTTAAATCCTTTCATGATTGGTATAAGTTTATGATAAAATTATTTTTCTCCGATAAGCGTTTTTAAAAGAAGTCTTGCAATTGCTTCTGAAGATGCCGGATTCTGAATTCGTCATAACAAAGAAAGAGTAAAACGAATTGAATATCCGGAACAACTTGAATGGGTATTCTACAGCATTCCGAATACGATAAGTACCTACGTTAAACTGAAAAATAAATTCGCTTAAATAATTGCACCCGTTCTTGCACCTCCATAAAAGTACAAACGGTAGCCTATTACTTCCTAATAAGTTACCCGTTTTACCATTGATCCGCTGGGCAGTCAGGATATGATGATTAATAGNNGTCGTATATTTTGAAGAACTTTTGTCCCTGCAAATGTACTATTTAAATACAAAATGTGTCAAATAAAATGACTGAAATATTATTATTTGGTAGACTTTATTTCTATTTGTATAAGTACCAGATGATAAATTGATAGATGATAAATGTTCCGAACTTCAGTAATAGAGTTCAACCGGACGGGACCGGTTTATATCATCGCAAATATTTTTTAATCAGCGCTTTACATATCGTTCATTTCTCCTGCTCATCCGATAGCTCACCTTGTTTTTGAGAACTGCAAATCTTTAGTGAAGATACTGATAAATAGTCGTCAAACAAAAATGTCAAAGAAGTCTTTACTACACAAATTTCGTAAATTTCACAACAGTATATGCCCAATCCAAAGCTATCTTTGGATATGCATCAACGTTAATATTGATAAGGCTTAACTAAGGCTGGAGATTCTAGCCTTCATGACTATGGGTTTCGGATATTGAAGAACAATTTGAGCATTACAATTCTTCCCGGCAGGGTGAACGAACTGGCTGTGAAGGTATTTGCGGAAAGGGAAAGCGCACTATAGTTCTTCACATTGAACAGATTAACTGCGCTCATTTCCACATCTGTTTTGAACTTTTTGACGCTAAATTTCATGGAAGCGTCGGCAAAAAAATATTTCAGCTCGTTCGTCTGGCTTTGATAGGTGATATAGTGCTCGCCTGATAGCTTAAAGAACAGGTTATCAGTTGGGTTATAATTGAATCCTGCCTGCTGTATCAGCTCTTTGATACGGTACGTAGGCGCATCGGATAAGGAATGACTGTAGGTTTGCTCCAGGTTTGCCTTATAGCTAAAGGTAAGCTGGTCGGTTACTTTAGTCTCGGCGCCGACGTTAAAATTTGTCGAAACGGTATTGTAAGGCAATAAGGCATTGTTTTGAATCTGGTTGGAACGGTTGTTTTGCCATAAAATGCCTCCGCTAAAAGTAGTGCGCAAGGCAAAAGAATATTTGCTGATATAACCATTTGCAGTCCACGAGTCAGTTATATTCTGATAAGGCAAAACTGTGCGTTGCTGAAAGCTATTTGAGATGATGCTCGAAGCAATATTGTTGGCATCGATATGCTCGTAAGAAACATTGATGCTGAAAAAGAAAAGCGTCAGCGCCTTGCGGTAATTGAACCCCAGGGCCGCGGCCTGTTCCATTTGCTCCGTCAGGCCGGCATTATTGCCATACAGCGTGCGGTAATCCTTTAGAATATAGCCGTGATAAACGTCCTGAATGTTGCCTGTGACATTCCTGAAATTGTACAGCAGGGTGAAGTAATTTTCGGTGTTGACCTGGTATTTAACCCGCAATTGCGGGTTAAAATATAACCTTGTCAAACTTTTGTTTAAGGCATATAAATTGTCGGAATAACTGATTTGCTGGAGGCTTACCGGTAAGACGAGGTTGGCTTTCAATATTTTTCCGGGCAAGTCGTATGCGGCTTCAGCAAATACTTTTTTCCTTAGCCAACTCAGGCGGTTAGATGAGCTATCCGACTCCGGGTTGCTGACATTGCTGGATTGGATCACATCCAAGGCAGATTGCAGTTTTTGCGACTGAACCACAAACCCTGCCCTGTAGCTCTGGGTAAAATAATTTGAAGGGATCTTGAATGAAAAATAATTATTGGTGAACCAGGTGGGCACATTGACCGTTTGGGCCAGCTGGGCGTAAGGGTTGTCATTGTTGAACACACCCGGGTTAAAGCCAGGCCCTATGGCCCTGTTTTCGGGCTCGCTGATATGGTTCATATAAGAATAAAGCTCCATGATATTGTTTGACTTCAGGGGTTTCATCACTATAAGCTCATTGGAGAAATCGAGCGTATTGTCTTTCAAAGACTGGTTGACCGGCGTGCTGTCGGTATTCAGGCCCGAATATTCTGCCTTGCGGCTGTAATCGGATATCAGTGCGTCGTTCAGGTAATACTTGTCCTTATTGATATTCAGGGTAAACTGGCTGTGCAGTATGTCCGGCCTGAATGTGTTCTTTTCGGTTTCGCTGTAACGCACCGTATCGCCGGGCAAAAATATCTGTGTTTGTTGCGCATAATCCTGCTTCTGAGTATCATGCAGGTAAGACAGGTTGACCCGCAATTGTTCCCCTTTTTTTAAGTTCACCAGGTTATTGAGGCTGATAATTCCCGATTGATCAAATAAATACCTGTTTTCAGGCAGGTCGGGCGTATCGGCCGCCCCCAGCGAGA
This sequence comes from Chitinophagaceae bacterium, assembly GCA_003135585.1. Lineage (GTDB taxonomy): Bacteria > Bacteroidota > Bacteroidia > Chitinophagales > Chitinophagaceae > Puia. The sequence goes on along the minus strand of PLCH01000596.1, from coordinate 8,603 downwards.
GCACAGTGGCCGGCTTGTCATTGTTGATCGTTTGCAGGTAGGAGGAAAGGTTGTGAGACACCAGATCGTTCTGCACATCCATGCCGGTGTTGTTCCCCTTCAAGTAATTAATTGCCTTGTACTTATCCTTGAACATCATGGCGTTCAGGCCCACGTCATAATTGCGGGGCAAACCTGCGCCAATGTTTTCCTGACCCACCAATTGCAGTTTCGCATCCTTTTTTATAGAAAGGTTCAATGCCACATCGTCGCTCATCACTTTATTCTGCAGCATCTTGACAGGCTGATGGTTTTGTATCACCTGCACCTGATCCACCACTCCCTGCGGGATGGTATTCGTGGCAATATTGTATTTATCATCCAGCAAATTATCTCCACCGATGTAAAGGTTTGAAATGGTTTTGCCATTATAGCTGATGGTCCCGTCGGCGGCGACGGTTATGCCCGGTAATTTTTTTATCACGTCGCCAATCACCCTGTCCTGCGGGTTGCTGAAATCAGACACCGAGTAGCTCAGGGTATCCCCGCTTGTACGAAGCACGGGCCGGCCGCTTTTGATGGTGACCGCCTGCAGCAGGGTTACCGAATGCGCTAAGACAAAATCTACCGGGGCGTCAAAACCGGCAACTGCTTTTGACTGGTTCTTGAACCCGATGCAGCTCACCTCGATAATCAGGTTGTTTGCGGCTATGCCAGCAGGCGCATGAAGCAGATACGCGCCTTTATTATCGGTCATAGCGTAGGTGATGATCAGGTTGCTCCCGCTGTTTTTCAAATTGACGCTGGCATAGGGCACTGCGCTGCCCAGGCTATCCTTGATAATGCCTTTTATAGCCTGGCCAAACGCTGCGTCAGAAAATAGCATGGTGATAATCAGCAACCTCGTGTATCTGATCGGCATCCTCATTTCTTTTCAGGCAGTTCGATAGGGTTATTGATTGTCGGAGGGGGCCCGACTTTGATATCGATGTGCGGTTTCGGGCCGGTGCTTTGCATATTCACGCCAGACGAAGCCATCATGGATTGCACAAACGCATTCGGGTCCTTTCGCATAGCTTCCTCCAATCTGGCGAATTCTTTTTCTGTTGTTTTGATCGTGCGCGTAGGCAGCTCAATAATAGCCGGGTCGGTATCTGCATCATCCCCGCCAATCATGATCATCCTATGCCCGTTATCCGGTGGCGCTTCATTATTGGCGGGGGATGAATCATTATGCGGCGGGACAGCCACTTTTTCAATGCCGTCAAACTGGAAAACCACTTCCTTTTTGGCATCATACGAATCCAGGATCACACCGGGCAGGCCATTCAATTTCCATGGCCCTGCATGAAAAGGCATATCGGGGCAAAACCAGGCCGTATAATCCCTCCCTTTAAAATGGGCGGTGGCTTTCTGGCAAAGCAGCCCCCCGAAGCTTGCCGTATCGCTGCTTATTGCCCAGTCTATGACTGGCAGGGGCTCCTCAATCAAATAAGCGTTCATCAGGAGCGGCTCCTTTCTGACCAATTTCCCCAGAGCCGGAAATTGGTAATACTGCTGGCCTGAGCCTCTGGAATTCCTGTTGACTCTAATGTTGCCGTCCGGAGAGTTAGCTATTTGTTCCTGCACTCGCTTTTTAAATAAGGCGTCTTCGAGCTGTCCATCATAGCTTTTGTAGGAGCTTGAATTCTTCCCGAGGAATAAAGCCATATTCTCGGTATAAGGGTTTGCCCGGTTGCCGGTGTCCCTCAAGTGCAAAAACTTATAGTGCACCATAAACTGGGCGGTATCGGGTTTTTGCGCCATCAGCGCAAATAACGCGAACAGTAAAAATGTTGCGGTGAGCAGTTGCCTTTTCTGTTTCATATCACTAATTTTTGCACAATGATATATTACCCATGCCCGCCCTTAAAATTGTTGGTGGCAATGGGTCTTTTAGACTGGCGAAAAACGGATATTTGTTATTCTGCGATAACAAAAACAGCTTGTTTAACTCTGGATCCGCTCTATTAGTAACATAATTTATGTTGAGGCTTGAGAGCATTTAACTTTGTCCCATATGCTCACAATTAAGAAAAAGGATTGGATAGAAATAGCGGTCCACCTGGCGTTTTGGACAGTTCTATTTTACACTCTCAGCTCGCTGACGGGTTCTTTCTTTAAGCTGCAGGTGAACCACAACGGCAAGGTCATGGCAATGGACGGGAAACAGAATATCGCGCCCTACTCCTACCTGACCCTTATTTTCCTGATGATGCTGTTCTATGGGAATATCTTCTGGGTATTCAAGAAAGCTTTACAGAATAAAAAAATAATCAGCCGGTTTGCGGCCGGTATCGCCTGGTTCGCATGTGTCTTCGCCGCGAATTATTTTATTGTCGGATCCTTATTAAAACTTAAGAATCCCCCTGCACCTCCTTTACCGTATTTTGATCAAGGCCCCATTGCGCATGACCCGTTGACGCAGGTCAAGGTGGAACTTCTTGTCTCGAACAGCTGGCTTCGAATGCAACTCACCATGCTGCTCATCTTCCTCTCGGTGCTAGGTCTTTCCGTCGCCTATTTCTTCCTGAAGGAATGGGCGCGAAACGAACTCGTCCGCAATCAGCTCGAGGCAAACCAGTACAGTACGGAGATCAAATTTCTCAAGTCGCAGATCAACCCCCATTTCTTTTTCAATGCGCTGAACAACCTTTTCTCGATGGCGCAGAAAAAAGGGAATGATGAACTGGCCGACGGCATTTCAAAGCTTTCCGGTATGATGCGTTATATGATCTATGAAAGCAATGAAGAAACCGTCTCTCTGAAAAAGGAGATCGAATATCTTGAAAATTGTATCCAGCTGAATAAATTGCGGTTTGCCGATGAAGAGGCGAAAGTGATATTCAATTACCCGGACGAATCGGAGGGCATCTTCATTGCCCCAATGCTGTTTATTCCTTTTGTTGAGAATGCGTTCAAGCACGGTGTTATGATAGGCCAATCATCCGAAATTGATATCTCTCTTTTGTCGTCAAATAAACAACTCAGCTTTAGCTGCCAAAACACGATCTACCATATCCGGAAAATGGAAGAAGAAAAGAGCGGTATAGGCCTCGAGAATGTGCGTAGGNNCGAGCTGGTTTACCCGGGCAAACATGAGCTCACCATAAAAGATCATGATGCCAAATACAACGTTGAACTTAAAATTAGACTCGCATGATGACCTGCGTAGCCATAGACGACGAGCCCAAAGCGTTGGAAGTGATTGAACGGTATTGCCAAAAAAGCGATCTGGTTGACCTAAAGGCGGTGTTTCGCGAACCCGTGAAAGCCATTGAGTTTCTTAACCGAGAAAAAACCGACCTGATTTTCCTGGATATCAATATGCCTGATATCNNGCGGTCGAAAGTTACAACCTCAATGCGATCGACTACCTGCTGAAACCGATTACTTTCGGGCGTTTTTTGGCAGCGGCTAATAAGGCCCTCAACCTGCTTTCATTACAAAAGAAAGCAGTAGTGAAAGAGGAAGATGGGGAAACCCTTTTTATTAAAAGTGGCCCGTATACGCACCAGGTCAGGACCAGGGATATACTTTACCTCGAGAAAGATGGAAACTACATGAGCGTTAATTTAAAAGACAAAAAAATATTGATCCGCGAAAATATGAATGAAATTTTTGATCTTGTCCCACCCGGCGAATTTATCAGGGTGCATAAATCGTTCGTGGTTGCTGTAAAGCATATCTCGATGATCGAAATACACCAGCTTTTCATCAACGGTGTGAAGATACCTATCGGCAGCACTTACCGAGAAGCGCTCAGGGCCAGGTTTGGGTTGACGTAAAAAGGGCCGTATCAAGGTTGCTCTATATGATGAGAGAAAGACAGGATCAAAATACATCACACCATTTCTGCCGCAACATCTTATACCAACAAGGATTTGAGAAAGTTAACAAGACTTGCAGGAATAGATAAGAAGGTATCTTTTCATACGGCCAGGCATAGTTGGGCAGTCCGTGCTTTACAGAAAGGAATGCGTATTGAATATGTCTCTAAGATTTTAGGGCATGCTTCGGTAAAACAAACGGAAGTATATGCAAGAGTGATGAACGACGAATTGGATAAAGCAATGGAAGTCTTCAATAATAAGCAAATAGTTCCAATTATCGCATCTACAGGACCCATACAAATGAATTTATTCTCATAACAGCAAAGTACATCCGTTAATAAAGGCATGACAATCATTAATCAAGAGTGAAAAATACAGGGTCATCTTTTTTCGATTTGAATTGATCAGTACATTAGCTAATCATTTTTAAAAAATCATCTATACATCAAAAAGGCATCAGCATTTTTATGCAAATATTCCTGCCCATACCATACATCCCTAAATGTCCACTGGGTGATGCAGTATAATATTCAAAATATTTTAACCTGCTCTGGTTGGATTGGTATGCCTGGTCTAATACGTTGTTTACCTGTATCTGCAATTGGAACGAAGAATATTTTGTGTATTTGATATTTGTCAGAATTCCGCCATTGAGCAAAGTATATCCGGGCGTGGATGTTTCGGTCTGGTATAATGCCAAGAAATGATTCTGGGCAGCGTTGAAATCTACCTGGCCCTTCAAAGTCAATGAAGTAAAAATTTTAGATTTTATTTTTATCTCCTGGCATATCCCGCTTAATAACCGCATTGGAGGGACAAAAGGAAGATATTCTCCGTTAACACCTTCGTTTTTATATTCCGGTTTAAGGTTGTAGCCACTTATTGCTGTAAAAGCAATGTCGAAAGAAAAGCCTTTGATAAATTGTGGATGCAGGTTTAAAGCCGCCTCCAAACCATATAACCGGGCTGTAGCCTGGTCGTACCGGAAAGTTTTATTTCCCGGAACCACCACTACAGGATTGCCTTGTGCATCGGTTAATTGTGTCTCGTAAATATAATGCTGAATATTATTATTAAATATGCTCAGGGAAGCTGAGACATCGTCATATGTTGCATTTATCCCTGCATCTTCCTGTAAGCTAAATTCAGGATTGGCATTCCTGTTTCCAAGATATACGATGTGAGCACCCGGGTCCAGTCCGTTTGAGGCAAATTCCGAGATATTCGGGGCTCTGAATCCTCTTGCTATATTCGCTTTTAAACTGATGTGATCATTTATCTGGTAAGTCAAGCCCATGCTGAGCGACAGGCCGCTAAATATTTTTCTGAAGGCAGGAAATTGTAAATATGCCCCCGCAGTGTCAGGAGGTAAAACCTGTTTGACAAAACCGGAGGCTTGGTCCTGCCTTGTATAAAAATTATTCCCCCGGAGATAGCGTGTATCATAACGAATGCCTCCGCTCACTGTCCACTTCTCGAATTTGCGATGCAGATATATATAGGGGCCTACATCAAATAAATTAAAATCAGGTATCGGAAAATCCGTAGCATCCTTGCTTTTATTATTTTGGTACATACCATTCAACCCGAAGGTAATTTCGGTATTAAGTATAGTCTGCGTTGTGTATCTCATTCCATAATTCAATGTATAGAGCCTTACATACAACCCTGCCTGCTCCGGATCCTTGGGATGATCATATTCCCTGCGCAGATTTTGGGTAAATGCAATTACAGCATCCAGATATCCTCTGCCGATTGCATAATGGCTTTTGCTGTAGACCTTGTAATCCTGTACGCGCTGATGCAGGGGACTTAAAAAATAGGAATTAAGGGAGTTGTAGGGAATAACCGGCCTGTCTTTTATATTGTCCGATGGATTGCCCCCAATTTCATAGACCTGTTTTGTAAATTGTCTGCTGAGTGAATCACGGCTCCCGTCAGGAATTCCCTGCTTATGGTCGTACAAATTGAGATTCAGGGTGGTGAATCCAGCAAAACCTTTATATTGAATGGTGAGGGATGAATTAGTCGTACGAAAATTGGTATTGTACACCCAGCCGTCAACAGGGTCCCGGTAATTTTTTGCAATGCGGAAAGAGCCGCGCAAGACATACGACCAATGATCGTTTCCATAAATAAGCCGCATTCCATTTCCAACAAGGCCGTTATTGCTCTGATACTCTGATGTATACCTCCCGATGACCCTCCCATTCGTGTTAATTGGCATAACAGGAAATAAACTCATTACTCCGGCTACTGCATCAGAACCATACATCAAACTTGCGGGCCCCTTTATTATTTCTGCTCGTTCAATATTGTAATCATCCACTATTATGCCGTGTTCGTCACCCCATTGCTGACTTTCCTGGCGTACACCATCATACAGCGTCAACACCCGGTTATAGCCCAGTCCATGAATAAATGGTTTGGAAACACCCGGCCCCGTTTTTACAGCATTAAAACCAGGAGCATTTTGAGCAAGCGCGTCAATAATATTATCCTCTGTTGCCTGGTCAATTGTTTTTGACGAAATAACAATAACCGGGACGGGGTTTNNGCCCTTGAAACACCTGTTGTTACTATCACTTCATGAAGCTTGCTCTCCCCAGGCTTTAAAAAAACTGTATAATCATTTTGCGAAATGTTTACTTGGATTGTGTCTGTTTTGTAGCCTGAATAAGATATAGCCAGTAACGGGTTATTAATGGCCATAGGTATGTTAAAAGAAAACTTTCCATTCACATTCGCTGTAATTCCATTACCGCTCCCCACCAGAATTACATTGCAATAAGGAAGACGCTCTTTTGAATCTGCGTCAGAAATAATCCCTGTTACAGTCCTGGATTGTGAGAAACTGTATGAGGTAAATAGCAAGCCGTTTAACAGGAAAAGTAAAGTTTTTTCCATTCTGCGACATATTTTAGGCCAAAAGTACTTTTTTAATATGAATCGTAAAATATTAATAATTAGGCTAACCTAATTTATTAAACAAGCCAGATTTTAACTATCTTTATAAAGCATAATAATTTTATGTTGCAAACATTATCAGAAGAAAATTATCTGAAGGCTATCTACCATATCGGGAAGCTAGGTAATGATAAGGTGAGCGCCACGGCCATCGCTGAGGACCTGGGCAATAGCCCTGCTTCAGTAGTAGATATGCTAAAAAGGCTCACTGAAAAAAAGCTGATACAATATGATAAAACCAAAGGCGCAAGGCTCACTGATCAAGGGCATAAAATAGCTTTATTAATTGTCCGTAAACATCGGCTTTGGGAAGTTTTTTTGCATGATAAGCTTGGCTATACGTGGGATGAAGTGCATGATATTGCAGAGCAGTTAGAGCATATCCGGGATTATGATTTACCTGACCGTTTGGAAAAGTTCCTGGGATTCCCGGAATATGATCCACATGGAGATCCTATACCCAAATCAAATGGTAAATTACCTGTGACGAAATCAAAACCATTGTCTGAGATTGAAGTTAACAGAAAACTAAAAATTACAAATGTATCGGATAACTCACCGGATTTTTTGCGTTATCTTGATAAACAGCATGTTGGCCTGAATGATACTATTACTGTAAAGGAGATCCAGGGTTTTGATAAATCGGTATTAGTAGAATTGAAAGGAAGAAAAGAAGTTTATCTAAGCGCCGAGGCTGCTAAAAAAATATTTGTTGAATAAGTTATTAGTCTCAACTGAATGTATTTCGATTCCAAACTTATGCGAAAAAACGCTCTTCTTGAATCATCTGTAAGCAGTGGCCTGGAATAAATAATTTATAACTTCTTCAAAATAAGTAAATTGTGATTACTCTTTTCAAGATGAATTATTTTATCTACAATATTGTTCAAAAAATATTTTACAAATAATCTCTCCTTGCCTATTTCAATCAGCGTATATTCATTTTCATTCGTCCTGCGATTTAATGTCAAGGAGAACTGCTGCCATCTGACTAAGTGGAGCTTCCACACTGCACTCTACCTTTAGTGCTTTTATTTTAGATTCAGAAAAAGTTCTCGTATATATTCTTATTCCATCATTGTCCAGTTTCAATCTCCAGTTTTCCTGAGCCTTAACGTGATGTAGTGAACAAGAAAGGCATATAACAAGGATTAGAAATGTTTTCTTGTTGATTTTCTTACAAGGAGTCCAAGTTTCCTGGATTCTATTTTTTGTGGATGTCATTTTAATATCCTCGGAAAACGAAGATTAGGTAATAATTTAGGCGTCTTGCGGCGATATGAATCATATGCCTGACCGAAAATCAGCATTAATTTCCGTTCTTCAAATTGAATACCGACCATTATATAAATCGTAATAACGGCACTTGCAATCAGGTTACTTAATAAAGGAACAAGGATGAAGATAGACCATATAAAGANNAAATATTTGCGAATACTTGCTCCCATCATAAAAATGCCGAGTATTCCGACTGGTAATCCTACCAGATATTTCAACCATGTGGAAATCCCGAGATCAGGGCTTGAGATAGAAAACTGCCAGATTAAAACAAAACTTAGGCTGATAATGGCTATTAATGAATACAACAGGCGGTAATACTTAAAGCCGGTACCCATAACTGAACGACAGCGCGCTTTGAATATTTCAGTCGCCATCCCGTGATGTAATAGTGAGAACAGGCTCCAATATCCCAATAAGATCCAATGATTCACATTCATTTCAACTGCATTTTTGTAGAATCTAAGTTTTATTCCGAATAATTATGAGTAGTTACCATGTTTCCAT
>PLCH01000598.1 GCA_003135585.1 Chitinophagaceae bacterium | reverse complement strand
AAGCCCTATCAAACTTGGGAATGTAGTCCATATTATAGCGAAGGTCAGCCGCGCTTTTTCGACATCGATGGAAGTACACCTGAAAGTATGGGGAGAAGACCATACCCAGCAATATAAATACAAAAGCAATGAGGCCTATTATACCTTTGTTGCCCTTGATGCGGACAGGAGGCCAAAACTGGTTCCTTCGGTTATAGCCGAGGCCGAAGAAGAAAAAAAAACATTTGAAGGTGCTTTACGCAGAAGACAACTTCGCCTCATTTTGGGAGGGAAAATGAAACCACAGGATGCCGAAGAATTAAGAGCCCTGTTTATGCAATAGTTTCTTTGAGCAGGCTTCTGACAATTTACCAGGAACGATTTGCATGGTGCTTTAGTTCCAGTCAGGGATTTTACTTCTTCAGGGATGATCCTGTTCCTTTAGCATGAATGATTTGCTCTGCTCAATAGCATCCATGATTTTACCCATGATCGTTTCCACCGAGGATTCATAATCCAGCTGCAAAGGTTCCTTAAAGGTCACTGATAAATGAGTGCCTCTNNCCAAAATCCTTTGATCACCACGGGAACAACCACCGGTTTGTTTTGTTTGATAATGTAGGCTGTCCCCTTTCTTGCAGGAGCAAAAGGCTTGGTGGTCCCCTGTGGAAAGGTGATTACCCAACTGTCCTGAAGAGCGCGGGTAATCTTTCTTGTATCGGAAGGATCGAGCCCTTTTCTCACTTCATTTCCTTCCGGCCGCCATGCACGCTTGACCGTTATGGCACCGGCAAGAGTAAAAAGTCGGCTGATCCAGCTGGCATTCATGGTTTCTTCGGCAGCCACATAATACACATCGGTAAATGGATTCAACAAATAATACGGCAGCCCGAGCTTATTTTTTTTCCGCCATTTTACCGCACAAAAGATATGGAGGAAAGTGATAACATCGGCAAAATAAGTCTGGTGGTTACTCACAAAAAGGACATTTCCTTTGGGGAGCTTCCTCAGATTCTCAGTACCATAAATTTCAAGTTTGTTAAACAATACCAGTCCAGGATAGGAAAAAATCCCAACCACCGCATAAACCAATTTACGGATCAGGCGAATATTTTTTAATCGTTCGGTGAACGAACTCATGGGCATGAAAATACGAAATTGTTGAAACAAATGGGATAACGGTTACATATATTGCAGTTCTCCTATCTTTGAATATATGCAAACAAATACAGTCATTTTTGACATGGACGGACTGCTGATTGATTCAGAACCTTACTGGCGGGAAGCCGCCACTGAGGCTTTGCAACAATTTGGTATTAGACTTACGGCGGAACAACATCTTTTCACAACGGGATTGCGAACAAAAGAATGGTTGGAATACTGGTTCAATTTTTTCCAGATTGATCCCAGGTTTGTGAAGGAGACCGGCGAAAAGATTGTCAGGAAGGCCATTGAAAAAATAAAAGAAAAAGGGGAAGCAATGCCGGGAATTGATCGGGCTCTTTTGTTTTTCAAAGAAAAGCATTTCAAACTGGGGCTTGCCACTTCCTCCCCTCCCGCACTAATTGAGGTTGTCATGGAAAAACTCCATCTGGAAAATTATTTCGAGGCCTATTCATCCGCCGAAAACCTGCCATACAGTAAGCCTCATCCACAGGTATACCTTGATTGCGCAAGAATGTTGGATGCTTCTCCTTTAGCCTGTCTGTGTTTTGAGGATTCCATTAACGGCCTGATANNAATGAAATGTGTAATTGTACCTGCACGTGAGCAATTTGATCTTCCCCATTGGGGTATCGCAGATTTCAAATTAGGTTCTTTGCTTGAATGGAATGATGAGGTGTTCTCGGGCTTGGCGGCGGAATAAAATTTATATCAGCCAAAAAAAAACGCTCCGTCTCTTGGGAGACCGGAACGCTTTATTATCGAAGATTCCTATTTTTTATGGTTGTGGAGGGGTATCTCCGCTTCCTTTTTCTTCCTGCTTAAGCTTTTCTTTGATTTCAGCCAGGGCACCCAAATCTCCCAGTGTCGGCTTCTCTACTTTATTCTGAAGAGTCTTGACTGCTTTTCTTGCTGCATCTGCATCGGTCCTTGCCTCTTTTTTGGATGCTTCCTTTTCTTCCATCTTCGCCTGTTCCCAGATGCGCGTGTGGGACAGCACAATGCGCTTTTCATTCCGGTCGAATTCGATCACCATGAATTGCCCTGTTTCGTCTGCAACAATTTGTTTTCCATCTTCCTTATTCAGATGGCGGTTGGGCGCGAAGCCCTCCAGTCCATAAGGCAATTGAACGATGGCACCCTTATCATCCTTGCGAATGACGGTTCCTTCATGAATCGTACCTATGGCAAATGTTTCTTCCAACGCATTCCATGGATCCTCCTCCAGTTGTTTATGTCCAAGCTGCAATTTCCGGTTATCCTTATCAATTCCAAGAATGACGATCTCAATGTTTTGACCCACTTTGGTATACTCGGAAGGATGATTGAATCGCTTCAACCAGCTCAGGTCACTGATATGGATCATACCACCAATACCGGGAGCCAGTTCAACAAACACTCCGTAAGGAGTAATGTTTTTGACTAAACCCGTATGTCTGCTGCCTTGCGGAAATTTGACTTCAATCGTACTCCATGGATCTTCGCTTAGTTGCTTGATGGAAAGGCTCATCTTACGGGCATCCTTATCCAAAGTTACGATCTTAGCCTGGTGCTCATCCCCGAGCTTGAAGAACTCTTTTGCATTGATCGGGGTGTTGGCCCAGGTGATTTCACTTACGTGAACCAGCCCTTCGACGCCAGGCATGATTTCCAGGAAAGCGCCATAGTCTTCAATGTTTACAACTTTACCTTTTACGATCTCACCTTCCTTGATATTTGCCGGTAATACATCCCAGGGGTGGGGTGTCAGTTGTTTCAAGCCAAGGCTAATCCGCTTTTTGCCATCATCAAAGTCCAAAACGACCACCTGTAATTTCTGATCCAGTTTTAATATTTCGCTCGGATGGCTTATACGGCCCCAGCTGATATCTGTGATATACAGAAGTCCGTCCAATCCGCCCAGGTCCATAAATGCACCAAAATCCGTAATATTCTTGATCGTACCTTCCAGCACCTGGCCTTTTTCCAGTTTGCTCATGATCTCGGCACGTTGTGCTTCAATATCACTTTCAATAAGTGCTTTGTGAGATACCACGGCATTTTTAATCGTATCGTTAATCTTTACAACTTTAAATTCCATGGTCTTATTCACAAACTGATCGTAATCGGTAACTGGCTTTACATCTATCTGCGAACCCGGCAGGAAAGTTTCCATTCCGAAAACGTCCACGATAAGGCCGCCTTTTGTTTTACTGGTAACAGTTCCTGTAACAACTTCCCCAGTCTTGTGCACTTCCACAATTCTTTCCCATGCGCGGGTGATGCGGGCTTGTTTGCGGCTGAGATGGAGATGACCTTCCCGGTCTTCTTTTTCAACCACCATTACTTCCACTTCATCCCCGGTTTTTAAATTGATAATGTCCCTGAATTCATTCAGAGAAACCAAGCCATCACTTTTGAAACCGATGTTTACTACAACATCTGTCTTGGTGAGTCCAACGACCAATCCTTTCACCAATTCTCCGTCTGTAAGGGATACAAATGTATTGTCATATACCTTGTCATATTTCTCTTTTTCTTCCTGGGTATAAGCGGCCACATTCCGTTTGTCAATGGTCCAGTCAAAATCGTCATGTGCACCGGCCGGTTGTTCGGGCAGGACTTGAGCAGGTGTTTTTGTTGTCGCTGTAGCCTCTTCGACTGTAACAGGCTCCTGCAATTCAGCGTTTGGGTTAACAATATTGTTTTCTGACATAATAATAACGCCCCTTTGGTTTAAATTGGGGCCCGCAAAGATAAGAAAAAATCAATTAAAAAGTAAACTAAAGTGAGGCTATAGCCTTGGCAGCTATATATCCGCTGGTCCAGGCATGTTGAAAATTAAATCCTCCCGTGATGCCGTCCACATCCATTGTTTCACCGGCTATAAAGAGGCCAGGAACCTTTTTACTCTGCATGGTGCCGGCGTCGATTTCGTTCAGCCGGATCCCTCCTGCTGTTACAAATTCCTCTTTAAAAGTTGTTTTACCTTTTACCGTAAATTCCTGTGCGCACAAATTTTTTATAAAGCTGTTTTGTTTTGCCAGGGGCATATCCGCCCAGCGCATTTCAGTATCTATTTGAGATTGTATCAGCAAATACTCCCATAGCCTCCGGGGCAGGCCAAAAGGGTTTTTGCCAGCGAGTTTTTGGTGCCCCAAGTCAAAGCGCAATTGTCGAAATTGATCCCTTAAACTATTTTCATTAAAGAGGGGCACCCAATGGACGCTTATCCTGAAATCGTAATTTCTTTTGTGTAGTTCCCTGGCCCCCCATGCTGACAATCGCAAAATTGAAGGACCGCTCAGGCCCCAATGCGTGATCAGCAGGGGTCCTCTTTCCTTTAATCTGGATTCCAGAATCTTTACTTGCACGTCTGTTACAGTAACTCCCATCATGTGAGTGATGGGATTGGCCGGTAGGTTAAACGTGAACAAGGAAGGAACAGGTTCTTCAATCTCATGGCCTGTATTTTCTAACCAGCCAAACATGGAAGATTTCGGGTAGCCGCCACAGGCAACACAAACAAAATCAGCTTCCAGTATTTCTCCTGTTGATAGCAGTACCTGCAACCTTGGACCGCTGGACATCAGTTTTTTTACTTCCGCGTTCATCCGGATCTTTACTCCCCTTATTTCGCTCTCTTTTACCAAACAATCAATGATTGTTTGNNGTATGGTATCTGTAGTAAAAAATTGGTGAAATGCTTTTTTTATGAAATTCGCACCTCTCGGATAACAGGCTGCCATTTCCGGAATGGAAAAACAGGCATGTGCTAGATTGCAACGTCCACCGCCGCTCACTTTTACCTTACTTAGCAGCTTATTCGTTTTTTCAATAAGGAGTACTTCCAGCTGAGGATTCATCCGGGCGGCGTTCACGGCACAAAAAAAACCGGCAGCACCGCCACCGATCACTATTAAATGTTTTTGTCCCATGGGAGCCGCAGATGATAGTTTCAAGAATTAATAACCGGAGTAGAGATTGGGATTTGCTTTTTCAGCCATCTCGATAATCCCGTAATCTGAAAGAATATCCGCTTTGTTTTTTCTAACACATACGTCGTGCTCAAAATGTACCGAAGGCTGGTGATCAACTGTCCGGACCGTCCAGCCATCGTCCTCAGTATAAACTTCCTTAACCCCCATATTGATCATAGGTTCAATGGCCAGTACAAGGCCCTCCCTCATCTTTGGCCCTGCCCCACGTTTTCCATAATTCGGAACCTGCGGATCTTCGTGGAGGTGCTTACCCAGGCCATGCCCTACCAATTCTCTGACTACTCCATATCCGTGTTTCTTTTCAGTATGTTCCTGGATTGCAAAAGATATATCACCTATACGGTTACCCGAAACTGCTTTTTCAATCCCTTTATACAAGGCCTCTTTTGTTATTTTTATTAGCTCTGCGACTTTTGGACCGGGGTCTCCGACCGCAAAGGTATAGGCATGGTCGCCATGAAATCCGTTTTTGTATATACCGATATCCACAGATACGATATCTCCTTCCTTTAATTCACTTTCCCGGGGAAATCCATGAACTACCGTATCATTGACTGAAATACAGGAATTGAATGGGTAATCGCGGTAATGGAGGAAAGAAGGGACCGCCCCATTATCCTTAATGAAACTTCCAATTATTTTATCGAGGTGAAGAGTGGTGATTCCGGGCTTTAAAATTTTTGAAACTTCTGCCAGCGCCTTGCTCACCAACAAACAGCTTTGCCGCATCAATTCGACTTCCGGCTGTGTTTTATAATAAATCATGCTATTTTAAATGACCGCGCTCGTCACAGACTGGCGCCCCTGGATTCTCCCGCTTTTCATCAAACCATCGTACTGACGCATGAGCAACTGGGTTTCAATCTGCTGCAAGGTATCCAAAATTACACCGACCATAATCAGTAGGGAGGTACCTCCAAAAAAGGATGCAAATCCCTGTGTTACACCCAATCGTTGTGCAAAGCCAGGCAAAATTCCCACGATTGCCAGTAAAAAAGCACCCGGTAAGGTAATTTTATCCATGACCGAACCAATAAAATCAGCAGTAGGCTGTCCGGGTTTAACGCCTGGTATAAAGCCATTATTTCGTTTCAGATCATCAGCGATCTGTTTGGGGTTAAATATTAAGGCAGTATATAAAAAGGTAAAGGCGATTACAATAATGGCGTAAATAAGCATATGAAGAAAATTCCTCGGATCAGAAAATATCCTCGATATCCCTTCCTTATTTTCAAAGCTTGTATAAGAGATCAGGGTAGGCAGGAACATAATTGCCTGTGCAAAGATGATGGGCATTACTCCTGCACTGTTTACCTTAAGCGGCAGAAATTGCCGGGCTCCGCCGAACTGGCGGTTACCTACGATTTGTTTCGCATAATTCACCGGCACCTTTCTCACCCCCTGTATCAATACGATCAATCCCATGATAATGGCAACCATGACAGCAATCTCAATAACAAATTTTAATATTCCTCCGCTGCCTTCCGCCGATTTGGCTGCCCATTCCTGGGTGAAAGATTTAGGAAGGCGGGCCAATATACCGATCATGATGATCAGTGAGGTACCATTGCCTAATCCCTTGTCTGTAATTTTTTCGCCCAGCCACATGACAAACAGGGTACCGGCTGTCAGGAGAATGGGTGTGGTAATGGCCAAAAACGGGGCATAGGATTCAATAACTGCATCCTTGCCCATGGACTTCAAATAAGTTATATAAGCAAAAGATTGTGCAAACGTTACAAGAACCGTCAGGTACCTTGTCCACTGATTGATTTTCTTACGTCCGCTTTCACCTTCCTTCTGTACTTTCTGCATCTGAGGAACAAGGATTGTCATCAGCTGCATAAAAATAGAGGCAGAAATATAGGGCATAATGCCTAAAGCAAAAACAGAGGCCTGCAAAAAAGCACCTCCCGAAAAAGCATCAATTAATCCAAGTGCACCATTTTTTGCTCCAGAAAGGTTGCCTAACTTATTTGGATCNNTGGGTAATACAATATATGTTCCAAAGCGGTATATGAAGATAAAAGACAAGGTCACGATGATCTTGCTTTTTAATTCTTCAATACCCCAGATATTCTTAAGTGTTTGAATAAATTTTTTCACGAATTATCGTAATTTTTTTATAAGAAACTTTCAACAAAAAAAACGCATCAGTTATGCGTCTGTGCAAGTTACACAAAAATTACTTTAGTATTTCGATGGCTCCGCCGGCTTCCTCGATGGCTTGTTTGGCTTTATCGCTTACAGCATTTACCTTAAAGC
>PLCH01000591.1 GCA_003135585.1 Chitinophagaceae bacterium | reverse complement strand
TAATAAAATAAAAGGGGATATCATTGTCAATGAAAAAGACAAATTATTTATTCAAATATTGGTTGATCAGTTGATTTTTGAAAAGAAAAATGAGCAGCCAATGCGTGATTCGATACTTCAAAGCATTGTTTTTTTACTACTTAACCTAATTGGAAGAAACATTCAGCAAAATCTCTCCGGTAGTTTAAATGGCAGGAATCCACGCAATATCGTTCACGATATAATTTATTATATCCAAGAACATATTTATGATAAAGAGTTGATCACAGTAGTACAAATTGCCTTACATTTTAATAAATCAAAGGATTATATCAGTATTTATTTTAAGAAGCATACAAAATCTTCTTTAAAAGAATACATCATACAATACAAATTGAACCTGGTTCAGACACGATTAATTTACAGCGACCTCACCATATCGGAAATTGCTTATGAACTGAATTTTACCGACGAGAGCCATTTAAATAAAACGTTTAGAAAAATGTATGGGCAAACAGCAAATCAATATAGAAAATTGGAGCGAGATAAAAAGAGCTACTAAATTTTAAAAGCACAAAATGATTTATTTGATGGAGTGATGAACTGGATAAAGCAATGGAAGTCTTCAATAAAAAGCAAATAGCTCCAATTATCGCATCCACAGGACCCATACAATTGAATATTTTCTTATAACGGTAAAGCACAATCGTACATAAAAGCATGATAATCATTGATCAAGAGTGAAAAATACAGGGATCACAAAATGTTTTACCTATGTTGTACCTACATGAAAAAACGCTTTGTAAGTAATTAATTTACAAAGCGTTATAAGGATTTTCCGTGATCCCGCTGGGAGAATCTAAAGTTTTAAGAATAATTGATTTCCAGCTTTTTGATATTACCAACTAAGTATTTACCGCTCTAATAACGAACTGCAATTTTTATAAAAGAAACTATGAGAATATTGATACCCCAAAAATATCACAAAATGCTAAGTCTGCAAATAAATTCCTTTTGTAATATGTATTTACAAGGAAAGTAAAAATGCCGATGTCCCTATTCCCATTAATATTGCAATGGAGTCGGAAAAATGGATGATTTAACCCATCATGAATATGAATTCAAGTCAAGGGAGGAAATTGGTAACTGGGGTGACTATCGCTGTTTCCTTTTTATCACCCAATAAAGACCTTTTACATCTGCCTCCCATTGGGGTAACAATAAGACCATGGCTATTTCTTCCATAAGATCCAATATAGTTATCGATGTCATTACATAAAACATAATATATACTGGTTTGGGAAGGAAGAAAAGCAGTAACAGGAAAATTGCCTGCATGACGGCTGCGGCTTTAGCTAACCAGGTATNNAGGCTATGCAAAGCTGTGCTACATAAAGTACGGCCATTATCAAGAGAAGAGGGAGTTCCTGCCTGATAAAATCCATCTTAAATGCGATCATGCCTGCAATGGCCGCACCAACTGTAAGATCATCTCCAATGGAATCCAGTATGGCTCCGCGTTTACTGGTCACTCCATACCTGCGGGCCAGGTACCCATCCACTGCATCCGTCAGGAAGCTCATTGCAAGCAACCATTTGAACAGCTCCATCTGCTGACTGAAAGCCAGGAAGAGCACCAGAGGGGCCATCAGGATGCGCCAGAGTGTGATGCCATTGACGATATAATAATGAGTGGTTTTCATATAGGAGAAAAGGTTCTAAATTAAATCAAATAATCTATTTAGGCATGTAATTATAAATGAGCATGATCAGGTAATCCTGTGATGGTGCGCATTGTAGTTACCCTGCGATATGTTTAACTTCAAGAGAACCTCTTACTTCCCCCATCGTTAGTTCGTAGAGATCCGTATAACTTCTGCTGATGGAAAAGCCTACCATGTCTCAAAAGTGGCTGATTCCTGGCTTTGGTTAACAATGATTGTATCCATTGCCTGCATTGAGAATCCTCATGGATTAGGCATAAATATTCCTTTACTTTGCAATTTGGGCGGAGGAAACTTTATATCAGTTATGAGTAATTTAACTCAGCGGATAATCACCGGAGGGATATTGGGGCTTCTCATCATGGTTGCAGTAAGCTGGAACGCATATAGTTTTATTTTAGTGATGCTGGTAATTCCGGCCATATAGAATGATGATTTAGGGTTGTTCTTTACCCAGGACCAGGAGCGGGGTCTTTATACGGAAGGCAAGACGTTCTGAGCGGCTTGGATAAAAGATGGCTTGAAAAAGCGTACGGCGTCGGTTGGAGAACATTATGACGAGCGAGGGACCGAAGGCTTGGATAGTTTTTTCCAGGTCCGCTACGGGTGAACGGGTAATGTCGGCGGGTCTAAAGTCGACGGTTACGGGATACCCGAATTCTTTTTTCCAGATTTTTTGTATGGTATCAGTATTGAGATTCATTTCTCCAGGTTGGGTAAAGTGTAGAACTGAGATCTTGGCGTGGAGCGGCCGTGCCAGGGTGACTACTTCCTTTAGTTCGTCCTGATAGTGGTTTAAGTCGGTGGCATAAAGCAGACGAGAAATTTTTTTTATGCGGTATGATGCTGGTACCGCTGTGACCGGTGTATCGGAGTGCGTGATGAAATGGCCGGTGTTTGTCCCGAATAGTTTATCTATTTTATTGGCACCTCTGGTACCCATACAGACTAGGTGAATTTCAGGATGGTGCCAGCAGTAGTCGATGAGGACAAGATCAGCGCTGACGCCTTCCAGCAGAAACGAAGAGTAGGTGCCCGGGCGTAGGTGGTAACGGCGTTGTACACCAGTGATAAGGGCGTCGAGCTTTTCCTGGAGACGCTTACGCTCGGTTGCCGCGAACGCTTCGAATTGTTTATCCGACCATTTAGTCAGGCGCAACAAAGTCAACACATGGACAAAGGTAATGTGAACGTTCTGCTGCCTCGACCATTGGATGGCAAAACGGATTCCGGCCCTGGAGGCAACGGAAAAGTCTGTAGGGACTAATATGTTTGTTTTTTTCGTCATACTGATGATCCGTTGGAATGATAATCTAATTGCAAATATGGGGAAAGTAATGAGCGTTTTGCATGACGGACGTCATTTATGCTTGTGATTTCCGGCGCCTGATAAGAATAATGTACCTGGTTTTCTGTAGTCATGGGAAAGTATGGACAGGAGGAGTAGTATTGGAGAAATTATGCTATATGAAAATGAGCATGTACTTGTCGAGGTTGGCAGTTCCGCGTCTGTTTACCTCGGCCATCTATGGATTGACGGTCACTTTTGCTTTTGCAACCGGCTTGAGCTCGGGAGGATCTGAAAAGAAGGTTATCCTACCAGCTGGCCCAGCCAAATAGGAGAGTGAAACAGTTGCCTCGCTATTCGGGGCCATCTATAGGCCACCCAGAAGATCAAGAGGGAAACCCCGTTTGATAGGGTATAAAGATAAGGAATAGGTATAATTGTTTAGGCCGCTCATATAGTAGGCGGTTGAACGGTTTTGCCTTTATATCCGTAGGAGCGGCTTAGTAATATGTTCACCGGCTGCCATTCAGGTATATTGTCGGAAACGATTTTTAGGATGGCAAGGAAGGGGGTGAAAAGGATCATGCCGGATAAGCCCCATAAGAGAGTGCCCGCTACGATGGCGACCAGGGTGGCCCATGTACTCAGGTTTAGCTGGGCCCCGACGATCCTGGGGAAGATGACGTTGGATTCAAGGTATTGGATGAAGGCGAAAACGGCGATGACGGCGGCTGGATACAAGGCGGAGTCCTTGGTGACCAGAGCAATGGAGACGGGAATGGAGGCGCTGATGAAGATGCCAATGTACGGAATGACCATCATAAATGAGGTGAGCATACCATATAGCAGGGCGTTTTCGATACCCAATGCAAACAGGCCGATGGTGTTGAGGGCGCCGACGATGCAATAAACAAAGAAGGTTCCTTTGACGAAGTTGAAATAGCTGAGGATGCTTTGGCGCAGAATGGTTTGTATGCGGGGTCGTAATTTTTCACCGGTCAGCCGTTCCAGGAACTGGACAAAGGTGCCCCGGTGGTATAGAAATAGAGCGGCATAAATGGGTATCATGACAAGCATAATGAGAGTGGAGACGGTAGAATTTAATAGGCCTCTGAGGGTGGAGCTTAGGTTATTGCCGGCATCGGCCATCATTTTGTCGATCCAGCCAGCCTGGGTATCCCGGGCCATACCGTAGTTAAGTTCGATCCAGTTTTGGAGGGTATCGGCGAGTTGGGCCAGTCGTTGGGATACTCTGGGGATGTCCCGGACAAACGTATTCATCTCAAACCCTAAAAGACCGATCAGGCTAAGGAAAACAAGTATGACCAGAGAAAGGAGCAAGCCAATAGAAAGACTTCGGCGCCAATGCTTTTTTTCCAGCCAATGACAAACGGGGTAGAGGAGCAGGGCCACCAGCAATCCAAAGAACAAGGGTATGAAGAGGGATCTTCCCAGGTAAAGTAGCACGAAGGTAAATAGGACGATCTGGAGGTATTTGGCGACAGCGTTCAGGTTACGGTTGCTGGAGGAATACTCGTTCATATAAGTATTATTATAAGTTTCAATGTAGGGTGTTTATTCTTTCTCTGGAATGATATGGAATGAGGGGAGCAAGATTTTCGCCATAAATGAGCAAAGATATGCCATGCTCATTTTATTCGATGAATCTTTCCAAGGCGTGGGCTGAACCAGGCTGCGCCGATGCAGAGTCCTGTGAGTACATGGCTAGCAAAGTGGACACGGAGATATAATCGGTTAATGCCAATGAACAGGGATAGAAAGACAATTGTGCTACCTTGTCGGAATTTGAGTTGAGATTGTAGCACCTTGTTAAGAGAGTGGTGGATATGTGGTTGCATACTCTCCGCCTGAGCCACGAGACTTCGGGGACCAACGGGATGTGGACGGCGATGAAGGGGCTAGAGTGAATGTCTCAATCCCCGACGAATGGTGCTGGGAGTTCATGCAGGACAGAGTGAATGGTTTTGTTTTTTGCAATAAGGAAGTAACGGAGCATAAATTCCAGCAGGATCAGAAGGCTCCGCAAAATCCGCATGATTTGCGGGAGAAGGTAGTGATTCCATTATACNNATACTGCGGTCAGCTCGTGCAATGGTTGTCTATTATCAGAAATAACATGAGGGATATTTCTCCAGCCTTCAATAGTAATCGGCTGGCAAGGGCGGGTGATGAACGGCTGTATCTTGGGAGTAAGGAATAATGAATCTTTTCTTTTGTAGCATTAAATTCAAAGGTTATGCAGGAAATGCCAGTCGAAGGGAAGCCGGTAGGATTGAGCCGGGAAGAGGTCATCCTGCTCACGGGACAGTTTGGTAAGAATGAATTTTCCGCCGATAAGCGTGGTGGACTTTCACGGAAGGTGTGGGATATAATCAAAGAGCCCATGTTTGTGATGTTGATGATCGCCTGTTTGCTCTATTTTGTGTTGGGCGAGATAAAGGAGGGCCTGCTGATGGCGGCAGCCATGGTATTCGTGGGCGCAATCTCTTTTTACCAGGAGATAAAGAGCGCACATGCGTTGGCGGCCTTGCAACAGTATACACAGCCGATGATCATGGTGATCCGGGATGGGCAAGAGCAGGCTATCCTGTCAAAGGACCTGGTACCGGGAGATGTGATTGAGGTGGCAGAAGGGAACCTCATTCCCGCCGATGCCACCATTTTGCAGTCGAATGATTGTAGTGTCAATGAATCGGTGATTACCGGCGAGTCCATGCCAGTAGATAAGAATGCCTCGGAAGGTAGCAATCTACTATTTCAGGGGGCTACTGTTAATTCGGGTAAGTGCTTAGCAAAGGTTACGGCTATTGGCAATAATACGAGTCTGGGAAAATTGGGGAAATCCCTTTCCGAAATCGGAGTGTCTAAAACGCAACTTCAAAAGCAGATCGGGCAATTTGTAAAGGTGATGGCGACGATAGGCATGGTCGTTTTTTGCCTGATCTGGCTGGTTAATTATTTGCACACGAGGGAACTGATCCAAAGTTTGCTGCTGGGGCTTACGCTGGCTATGTCGATCATTCCTGAAGAGATTCCTGTGGCATTTTCCTCTTTTATGGCCCTAGGGGCCTTCCGCATGACAAAGCTAGGGATCATTACGCGGCAGCCTCTGACCATTGAGAACCTTGGGGCCGTGAGTGTAGTGTGCCTGGATAAAACGGGAACGATCACGGAGAATAGAATGGAGGTCAAAAAAGTGTATGATTTTGACCGGGACATATTGGAAGAGATGACCAAGGGTAGTGTTTTTGAAAGCCGTGAGATTTTGCGCTATGCCAGGCTGGCCAGCGAAAGGGAGCCTTTNNAGCGGCGTATGAACGACATTCGCAGAACGAGACTCAGATACCGAAAATGGTGCATGAATATCCCTTGGGCGGACAACCGCCGATGATGACGCATGTGTATGACGAAGAGGTAGCTGATATCGTGTCGGGTAAGGGAGCCCCGGAACGCATCATGGCCGTTTGCCGCCTTGATCCAGAGGCAAGAAGCAGGGTTCAGAGGATGGTTACGCTGATGGCGTCGGATGGGATAAGGGTGCTGGGCGTTTGCGCCGGAAGGTGTAAGCACGGCGAATACCCGGAAAAGCAAGACGATTTTTCCTGGCAGTTCAAGGGTCTGGTAGCGTTGTATGATCCACCGAAGGAGGAAGTTAAGGGCGAATTTGAAAAGTGGTATGCAGCCGGGATAAAGATAAAATTAGTCACGGGTGACTTTAAGGAGACGGCAGGAAACATTGCCGGCCAGGTGGGTATGATTGGGACCGGCAAGGTTGTAACGGGAGAGGAAGTGATTCAGATGGAACCGGATCGACTGGCGCGGGCATCAGGCGAGACCAGCATTTTTGCCCGGATGTTCCCCGAGGCAAAACTGAAATTAATCGAGGCGTTGAAGGCGAATGGAGAGATCGTCGCCATGATGGGGGATGGGGTCAACGATGGGCCGGCGCTGAGGTCGGCGCATATCGGGATAGCCATGGGCGGAAGAGGTACGGAGATCGCCCGGCAGGCGGCCGCACTGATCCTTACAGATGACAACCTTGGAAAGGTAACGGAGGCGATCATTCAGGGACGAAAGATATACAATAACCTGAAGAAGGCGATACGGTATATCGTATCTATTCATGTCCCGATCATCATTACGGCATCCGTCCCCCTATTGCTGAATTGGAAGTATCCAAATATTTTTACGCCCATCCATGTGATATTCCTGGAACTGATAATGGGGCCCACCTGTTCGGTCTTTTTTGAGAACGAACCAGTCGAGGCGGGTATGATTTAAAAGCCGCCCCGGTCTCGTTCAATTACGATATTTACTGCGCGAGAATTGCTGAACAGCGTTTTGCAGGGAGTGGTCATTGCAGCGGGCATTCTCGGGCTTTATTACTACTTTATGGAAAAAGGCGCGGGTCTGGCTTATGTCCGAACGATAGTCTTTATCACACTGATAGTTAGCAACGTTTTTCTCACCTTTGTAAACCGTTCGTTCGATGAGACTATTTTTAAAACGATACGGTATAAAAATAATTTAACGAAGTATGTTCTCCTGGCTTCAATTTTTTTTCTTGGCTGTATCGCCTTTATTCCCGTTGTACAAGGGTTGTTCGGGCTTACTCTGCTGAAGGCGACCGATTATGGGCTTTGTCTGGGGATTGGATTCATTATAACGCTGTGGTTCGAGGTGTATAAAATGCTCATCAGGAAGAAGTAAGTATTATATAACCCTTTAAAGTTGATGCTTTAAGAAGACCTTCATCAAGGTGGGCATCGATATTGTCGTAAATCTTAGGCAAAGAAATTATTCGGTGCTTTTTAAATTTTCAAATTAGTCTCTGAATAAGTGGC
>PLCH01000136.1 GCA_003135585.1 Chitinophagaceae bacterium | reverse complement strand
CGCCGGCTGGCCCTGGGCTGAACCATCATATCCTGCTCCTGCAAAGATATTATTGTAAATAAGGGTTAAACCGGCTCCGAAATATTCAAGGGCATTTCCCGTACCATTCAATATCTTATTCCTGTATATATTGCCGTGTGAATTACCACCTACGATCAATCCCGCCTGGTGTTCGGGCTTATTGAGGTAGCCAAAATTGGTGATCAGGTTGTCATGTATGTCCACCCCGCCGCTCACCATCGATATCTGTGCACTGGTCCACCCGGCTTTGTCAATGATATTGTTATAGAACCTGACTGTATCGATCAGTTGTGGCTGAACGGTTACTGTGGATCCGCTGCAGGTTAATGTATAATAATTCTGGGTATTGCCGATATAAAATCCCTCAAAGAATGTATCATGTACATAATTGTCATGGAAACCCATATTATACATCTTCCAATTGCTTGACCAAGTAGAAGGATCGCAATTGGGAGTGGGTGCACAGGCAATGCCCAATCCTACTCTTGCGACTTCAAAATGATCGATCGATAGATCGCTCACCTGCCCGTCTTCGGAAAATCCTACGTTGGTGTTTGCCACGCTTCCGTCAATGAGGATACCGTATTTGTAGCCGGGATCACCCGCACCGCTGATGTTCACATACCTGCTGCCGTGAATGACAAAACCATAGCTCGCATAGCCTGAAACCGTAACCAAACCGCCGCAGTTGATAAGGGTGACGGGCTGGCTTTTGGTACCATAAAAATTGGTAAGGTTGATATCAACATAATGACCGGCTTTGATACAAACTTTATTCCCGGGTTTAACGCCAAGGGATATACCGTTCAGATAAGCTGAACCATCGGCAGGATTGGGAGATATGGTAATATCACAGCCGCAACCCGATGTTGACGGCTTATCTGCCGTGATGGTNNGTATTTGCTTGCGTGAAAAAGGGGAAAAGAAATAAAAAAATGAATAACAGACTTTTCAGGAATGTATATTCTGAATAGAAACATCTTTTTAAGAAGTAAATATATATTTTCATAGCTATTATATTAAGGTTATGTCAATTCCCCAGTCATATGTTTAAGCTTTGAAATTATTCTTTAATAATCTTTTGTGTCAGAGATTTGCCATTCTGCAATTTTATCACCAGGAAATAGACTCCCTTTTGAGTATTACTTAGCAGGATGTAATCATGAAAATCTTGTTGTTCTTTACTAATATTTTTTGTTTTTATGATTCTACCGCCAATATCAAAAACTAAAAGTGTGGCACTCCCCAAATAACTACTGTTCCATGAAAGGTTAACCATCTCGGCAACGGGATTGGGATAAACCGAGAATTTTTCCAAATTATTGGTTTCGGGGGTCGGATCGGTCTCTGCCATAACCTTATCCTCTAAAATCGTCGTGCCATTGGTTCCAAGCGTCATTTTGAATCCGTTTATATAATTGAAGCTGGCAGTCTTTCCTACTATTATTGTTATTTGTCCATTCTTCACCTGAATGTTGTTAAATACAGCCGCATTGGATGTATTATAATCTGTATTTAAAGTTTTTGAAGTGCCGTTGATGGAATAAATGCTTGAATTTCCAATGTTAGCCCTGCTTCCGTAAATCTCCAACGAGGAAATTGTTGAGACCGGAATATTATTTATTGTAAGAATTCTATCGGTAGAGCAATAACTCGTGTATCGAAGGACCTCGGGAGGTGCAACTGTTCCACCATAACCGGTACTATTATCGGCAATTCCCTGTCCCGCATTTAAGGTTGCTGTTACGGGTGAAGCACCACCGTCAGAATACTTAAACACTGAAGAGGTAACTGAATTCAAAACGACACCAGAAACGTTCCAGTTATTCCAGGAGATATTTGAATAAGGATTTGTCCCGGCATATAAATTTACCTGAACTGTCTGGGGAGTACTAGTTGCAGTAGTATTCGAATTGACTACAATTGTTACATTTGAAGATGCGGTTAAGCCATTGTTATCGGTTGCTGATAATTTGAATACATAAGTTCCCACGATCAAACCGGTAACCGAAGTAGCCAGATTTGCGGGTGAAACTAACGTGACAGCATTTCCACTTACCTCGGACCAAGCTGTCGATTTGATGGTTGCTCCACCTTTGGCGGAAACACTTCCAGACAAAATTATCGAAGCAGTGGCGGAACTGGTCAATTGACTAGCGGATGAAACCGAACTTGAAACAATTTCAATCCCATTCACCTCCGCTAAAGTAGATTTGCCTGCAACAGTATTTATGAATATTCTGATCCTGCCGGTCGCATCCGGGTAGATATTATTAAAAGTTCCTCCATTGCTTGCCGTGCCATTCAAGTCAACATCCATAGGGGCATAATTAGCTAAACCTTTGATTGTATACCGAGTTGGGTTAGCATTGAAACCAAGACCGTTTGAACCCGATATTTTTACAGTGTAACTTTTTCCGGCTACCAGACCTGTTGCTTGTAATTGTGCTTTTGTAGAATCGAAAAGAGCAGTGGGGTCACCAAACTGGTACCAGTTGTTTGCACTTATGTTTGCGTTGCCGAAAAAACCTCCTACATTTAATCCATTTCCATTGGAACTTGAATAACCATTATAGGGAACCCAATTGGAGATGGCTACGGAGCTAAGGCTTATACCGCTGGGATCCATTGCAGTAACCACCTTGGTACTCGGCGATCCGGCCATATTTGTCCAGCCAGAAACGGATATCGCAGAATTGCTAAAATTAAATTTGGCTGTCTGGGTGGCGACGGAACCTCCGTTTAAAGTAATGGTTTGCGTCGTTCCTGCACTAACCGCTGGAGGCTGGGAGACACTATTTACATTTGCTGTTAGGGTAGATGAGCCTGACAGACCCTTGTTATCTGTGGCAGTCAGCTTAAATATATACACGCCAGCAACAAGGCCGGTTATTGCGGTAGATAAACTGGTGGGAGTTTTGATTGCTGCTGAATTTGGACCGCTGCTCTCTGTCCAGGAAGTATTGCTGATGGTGGCTCCGTTTTTGGCCGCTGCTGTTCCGATTAAGGTTATAGAGTTGGTAGGAAGAACAATAGTTTGTGTTGCCCCTGCGCTTACCGCCGGAGGCTGCAAAGCGTTTACGTTGACTGCTATGGTAGATGAACTTGACAAACCCTTGTTGTCCTTGGCCGTAAGTTTAAAGACATAGGCGCCCGCAACCAGTCCCGTTATCGTCGTGGATAATTTGGTAGGGGATCCAAATACCGCAGTATTTGGTCCGCTGTTTTCTGTCCAGGAAGTAGTACTTATGACGGCTCCGTTATTGCCTGTTGCCGTTCCTGTTAAGGTGACCGAAGTAACCGGAAGCGTGATTGTTTGGGGGGAACCGCAATTGACAGTTGGCGGTGAAGAAATGCTGGCTTTATTTTGTGCAAGCATCCATTGATATATATTCCAGTTCTGTCCATTTACATTTTCAGTATAAGCGGGATCATACCATGTATTCCAGCAGCAATG